>CAMFHW010000354.1 GCA_945952175.1 uncultured Phenylobacterium sp.
ATACAGGGGTGATGCGGTTCCCAATCGATGGCGGCTTCCTGTTCGAGCGGCCGCCAAGCGGGCGCACCTTTGTCCAGCGCCATCTGCACTGGTGGACGCTGAGGCAGGGCCTTGTGGTCGAGCATCGCGCCTGCCGCGACGACGTCGGCATGGCCAGCCAACTCGGTCTGTTGCCCGCCCCGCCGCCCTGGCCATGAGCTTGGCGAACGGCCGCTTTCCGGCGTAACGCCAAGGACGCCCGCTAGTGCGCCGGTTGCACGGGCGCCTGCAATGGGCTCACCTGAGGCATCGAGAGGGCCTGCCCGTGGGGGCCAGGTCAGCAGCGCATCGACCTCAACATGCGCCAGCGGCCAGTTGAGGATCGGGATAGGACTCCGGTGCGGGCGCCGCCAGATGAATTCGCCCGGCTTGGCCACGCCGGCGTCATCGCCCAAGCGCGAGATCACCAACCGGATGGCGCGCTACAGCCAAATCGTCACCACCGAGATTTGCTCCCACCGATGCCTACGCAGCGCTACAAGCCTATTGGTGGATATTTTGGCGGGTATGGGTCAGAAAATTAGAAAAACAACAGCCAAATCAACAGGATTTGGCGGTGAGAGAGGGATTCGAACCCTCGATAGAGTTTCCCCTATACACGCGTTCCAGGCGTGCGCCTTCAACCACTCGGCCACCTCACCAGCGCCGCCAGGAGGCGGGCCCCTTGCGGGAGGCGCGCAATATACTCACGAAGGCCTGCGGGGCAAGCGGCCTTCGAATACGGCCGTGAGCCGCCCGGCATCGAACAGGGATCGGCCTTCGTGGCGGACCAGCGCGGCCTTCAGCGGGGTGAGGCCCGCGGCGGCGTCCGCCAGGCCGCGATCGGTGTCCGGCGCGCCGGCGCGCGCGGCCTCGCGCAGGGCCAGCAAGGCCTGGTCGGTCTCGCGCAGGCGGGCGCGGTCGGGCGCGAGGGCCGGGTCCGCATAGCGTTCGTCGAGCAGGAACAGCCGGGCGCGGGCGGCCTGGATCATCGCGTCGGCCCCCGGGCGGTCGCCGCGGGCGGCCAGGGTGCGGGCCGCGTCGAGCGCGCGATGGGCGTCGTCGACCAGGTCGCCCGCCCGAATCGGCGCCTCCGCGGCGCGGGGGCAGGCGGCGGGCGACAGGGCCCGCACGTAGTCGGCCAGGCCCTTCAGCACGGCGGGCGGCGGCTCGGCGCCGTCGAACTCCTGGGTCACCAGGCCGTGGATGAAGGGCTCCAGGGCGGCGGCCTTGCGGTCCTGGTCGATCCGCAGGCCCGCCTTCGGCCCGCCGAGGTCGGGGATCGGCTTCGGATTAAAGATGTCGTCGCCGCGATGGGTCGAGAACAGCGACGAGGTCACGTCCGCCGTGCCCGGCGGGCCGGAGACGCCGGGGAAGTGGAAGTCGCGATTGGTGCGGCCGTTCCTGTGGCAGGTCTCGCAGGCCACCCCCGAGCGGGCCGCCTGGCCGCCCAGCAGGGTGGGGGAGCGGAACGCCGCGCGGCCGATCTCCACCGACAGCCGCGCCTGCGGATCGGCGGGCAGGGCCAGGCACTCCACCGGCTGTCGGGTCAGGAAGGCGACCTTGTCGGCGTCCGGCGCGAGCCAGCGCTCGGCGCGCAGGACGACAGGCCCGCCGGCCGCCAGGGCGGCGCCGGCGGCGGCCAGGAGGGCGGCGGCGAAACCTAGGGCTCGCGGCCCGCGTCGATCCAACGGCGCAGCTCCTCGGCCTCGGCGCAGCCATAGGCGCAGATGCGGTCGAGCCGCGCCAGCATCACCCGCGCGCCGGCCAGGTCGCCGCGCTCGACCTTCAGCTCGCCATAGTACTCGGTCGCGCCGCGGTGCTCCGGCGCGATGGCCAGGGCTTGGCGGTAATAGGTTTCGGCCCGGTCGAAGGCGCCCTTCTTACGCCAGGCATAGCCCTGGTAGGTCAGGATGTCGGGGTGCGGCCCGAACGACTCGCGGGCCTTGGCGAGCTCGGCCAGCGCGTCGTCATAGCGCTTGTCGTTGATCAGGCTGACGGCCTGGACATAGGCCGCGTCGCCCGCCTGCGGTCCGGCGAACAGCATCGGGGGCTGGCTGAGCGCCGCGGCCGGCGCCGCGCCCATGGCCGCCTGCACCGCGCTGGTCGCCGCCTGGATCGCGGCGGCGTCGACGCAGGTCCCGCAGGTCTGGCCCTTGGCCTTCAGCCAGTCGAGCTCGCCCTGGGCCTTGGCGTCCTTCAGGCTGCCCAGCGCGACGCCCAGGCCGCGATGGGCCTCCAGGCTCTCGGGCTCATAGCGGATCGCCTTCTCATAGGCGCGCCGGGCGCCCTTCCAGTCCTCGGCCCCGGTCTTGGCCGCGCCCAGCAGGCGCCAGGCCTCGGCATTGGTCGGAGCGGAATCGGTGACATGGGTCAGGGCCCGGGCGGCGGCCTTGTAGTCCTTCTGGTTCAGGGCCTGGACGCCCTTCACGTATTCGGCCGCCGGGTCGTAGGTCGGTGCGGAGACCGACGGCATCTCGCCGCCGCCACCCCCGCCGCCGCCGGCGCTCCAGGCCGCGCCCGCGGCCGTCGCGCTGATCAACGCCCCGAGGGCCATGGCCGTCCGGAATCGCTTGCTCATCGACGCCTCCCTCGCGTCCTGCGGAGCTTGTATATTCCGCCCGATGCGGCTCCGGTTCAAATGACTTCGGAGCGTTCGACCGACGGCGAGGAGGACCGGTGACCTACGAGGAATTCGACGCCGCCTGCCGGGCCCTGCCCGGCGCGACCCACGAGGTGCTGTGGGGCGCCGACCACGTCTACAAGGTCGGCGGCAAGATGTTCGCGGCGACCGGGATCGAGGCCAGGGGCTTCTCGGCCAAGTTCTCCGACATCGCCTTCGAGGTTCTGACCGAGAGTGGGCGAGGCCGGCCCTCGCCCTATCTGGCGCGCGCCAAATGGGTGCGGTTCGACGACCTGCCGCAACTCGATGCGGCCGAGGTCGCCGACTGGCTCAAGTCCTCGCATGCGCTGGTGGCGGCCAAGCTGCCGAAGAAGGTGCGCGTGGAGCTCGGCCTCGCATGACCCGGGAAGAGGTTGGATCCGCGGCCTTCGCCCTGCCGGCGGTGACCCATGTGGTCCAGTGGGGCGCCTCCGACGTCTACAAGGTCGGCGGCAAGGTGTTCGCCATCGTCGGCGACGAGGCGATGTCGTTCAAGGTGACCGAGATCGCCTTCATGGTGCTGACCGAGAGCGGCGTCGGCCGCCAGGCGCCCTATTGCGCCAAGGGCCAGTGGGCCCAGATCGATCTGGCCGACAATCCCGACGACGATATCCGCGATTGGCTGGCCACGGCCCATTCGCTGATCGCCGCCAAGCTGACCCGGAAGCTGCGGGCGGAGCTCGGCCTGAGCGCCTAGCCGCGGCTCTCAAGCAGCCGGCGCAGGTCGGCGACCGCCGCCGCCGCGCTCGAGCGGCGCTGGCGCCAGGCCAGCAGGGCCACCGCGCCCAGGGTCGCGGCGATGAAGGCGGCGGCGCCGAACAGCCAGGCCGCCGCGGCTAGGGCGAAATAGTAGCCGCGCACCCCAGCGTTGAAGGACGACAGGGCCGGGTTCAGCAGCCGCGCCGCAGCCTCGCCATAGGCCGCCTCGAAGTCGGGATCCTCGGTGTCGGGCGCGGCGCCCACGACGCCGATGCAGTAGTTCATCTGGCGGATCGACCAGATGAAGGCCAGCAGACCGCGCGCCAGGCAGACCAGCACGAGGGCGATCTGGCCCTCGAACAGCAGGCGCGACGAGGTCTTGATCATGATCAGGCTGGAGGCCGACTTGAACGCCTGTTCCCCGCCGAACAGCGCGCCGGCCGCCGCCGCGATCAGGATCAGGTTGGACGAGGCGAAGAACGAGGCCGAGTTCAGCACGTGGCCGAACAGCTGGCCGTCCATGAACCGGTTCTCGCGCCGGGCCATGTTTTTCATCCAGTAGAGCCGGATCACCGTCATGTCGGTGTTGATCAGCCGCCCGCGCGCCGCCGCCTTCAGCAGAGGCTCATAGGCGACCCAGGCGACCAGGAAGATCGCCAGCGCGGTCAGGTCGAAGGGGTGCAGGGTCGGCATCAGTCCTCCGCGATCAGGCTTTCGCGGTTGGTGTTGCGCAGGCGGATCGCCACGACCAGGGCCACGGCCATCACCGCCGCCACATAGATGTAGAACCCGGCCTCGTGGCCCGCCTGCTTGAACCACAGGGCGGCATACTCCGCCGAGCCGCCGAAGATCGAGTTGGCCAGCGCATAGGGTAGGGCGACGCCCAGGGCTCGGACATGGGCCGGGAACAGCTCGGCCTTCAGCACCGCGTTCACCGCCGTGTAGCCCGACAGCACCATTAGGAGCGCGCAGATCAGGGCGAAGGCGGTGGCCGCGTCATGGGTCACCGCGATCCTCGACATGACGGGATAGGTGATCAACGCGCCGACCCCGAAGGCGAAGATCAGGGTCGACTTGCGCCCGATCTGGTCGGAGAGGGCGCCGACAAGCGGCTGGATCAGCATGTAGGCCAGCAGCGAGCCGGCGCTGATCGAGGTCGCCGCGTCCTTGCTGAAGCCGGCCGTATTGACCAGGAACTTCTGCATGTAGGTCGTGTAGGCATAGAAGGCGAGCGACCCGGCCGAGGTCAGGATGAAGATGGTCAGGGTCTCGCGCGGGAACTTCACGAACAGCAGCATGGTCCGCGAACGCTCGGCGCCGGCGGCCTGGGCGGCCAGGTAGGAGGGGCTCTCCTCGAGGCCCATGCGGATGAAGAAGACCACCACCGCCAGGAGGCCGCCGATGGCGAAGGGAATCCGCCAGCCCCAGGCCTCGAGATCGGCCTTGGGCATCCAGTTCTGCAGCACGATCAGCACGGCGAGCGCGGTGAGCTGGCCCATGATCAGGG
>CAMFHW010000355.1 GCA_945952175.1 uncultured Phenylobacterium sp.
GGGTCAGGATGGTCATGGCCCGGTCCACCAGGCGGCCGTCCGGCGGCACGTCCAGCTTGGGCAGGCTCTTCCGCGCGCGGGCCACGCGGACCATGTGGCTGGGGAGGGCGGCGCCCACCGCCTTCTCGACCTCGCGCAGGCGGCCTTCGACAACCCCCGCCAGCGACTTCTTCTGCTTCTGCACCCGGCCGCCCCAGCCGCCCTCGCGGCCCAGGTCGACGGCGTTCTCGATCTCGGCGATCTGCTCGGTGATCAGGGCCACCACGTCGCCGGCCCGCTGGCCGGTGGCCGCGCCGCCGTTCAGGTCGAACTTGGCCACGTGGGTCAGGTTGGCGTCGATCTCGTCCATCAGCCGCACGGCGAAGACCGCGAGCTCGGAGCCGGCAAGATAGCGCTCGGTCGGCCGGTCCATCACCGCCGAGACGATGCGCAGGATCGACCAGGGCTCGGCCATCTGGGCCGACAGCATCTCGAAGAAGCGCGGGCCGGCGTCGTCGGCGATCGCCACGGAATCCTTGTAGTGCACCCGCGCCGCCGCCGCGCTCTCGCCGGTCGTGCGGGCGATCCAGTCGGGCAGGTTCAGGGTGGCGTCACGCACGATGGGCGCCAGGTCGAAACAGGCCAGCAGGGCCTCGGTCCCGTTCGCGCGGGCGGCGTCGAGCGCGTCGCAGGCGGCCACATAGGCCGGCGTCTCGCGGGTGCGCACACCCTCGGCCATGCGGGCCACCAGGGCGTCGAACGGTTCGGGCGAGCTCTCGTTGGGCCGGAAGTCCACCAGCAGGCGCGCCGCCTGGCTGATCTCCATCGGCGCCTCTTCCTTCAGGGCGCGCCAGAGCATGGGCAGGGCGCGGATCGGGAAGTTGATCTTGTCGGGCGCCTTGCCGTCGCCGGCGAACAGGGGCGCGACGGGCAACAGGATGGCGTTGCGCAGCCGTCGGTCGGCGACCTCGCATTCCACCAGCTTGCGCACGCCGGCGAGCGCGCTGTCATCGTCCGCGGCGACCAGCGCCTTGTGCAGTCCGCCCACGACCGTGTCCGGCGCGGACTCGACCAGGGTACGGACGATTTCCATCTTGTGGTCGGAGAGACCTGGCATGCACGCGCTCCCGACGCGGTCACGGAGGCTTCCGCATCATGGCGATCTTTGGTGCGTCCGAGTTAAGGTTTTCCAAAAGCTAAGAAAATCGGCGTGACACCGGTCTGCGACATAGTGGCTTGCGATCAGGCGTCGGCCTTCGGCAGCACCAGTTCAACCAGAAGTCCCCCGAGCCTCGACTCGCCGAGCTGCAGCGTGCCGCCATAGGCTCGGGCCAGCTCGTCGATGATGTTGAGGCCGAGGCCCGATCCGGGAGTCGCCTCGTCCAGCCGGGTCCCGCGGGCCAGGGCCGCGGCGCGGCCTTCCGGCGTCAGGCCCGGCCCGTCGTCCTCGATGGTCAGCCGCATCCGTTCCGGTGAGATCGCCTCGGCGCGGACCCGCACCCGGCCCTTGCACCACTTGCAGCCGTTCTCCATCGCATTGCCGGCCAGCTCCAGGAGGTCCTGCCGCTCGCCTTGGAAGAACAGGTCGTCCGGCGCGTCCCAGTCGATCGCCACCGGCTTGTCGCTGTGGATGCGCTCGAGGGTGCGCGACAGCTCGTCCAGCACCTCGGGCGCGGAGGTCCGCTCGCCGGAGCCCTGGGTGCGGGCGGCGGCGCGGGCGCGGCGCAGATGATGGTCGACCTGCTGGCGCATGGCCTCGGCCTGGCGGGTCACCACCTCCGACAGCGGCCCGCCCTGCTGGCCGGCCTCGGTCAGCATCACCGACAGCGGGGTCTTCAGCGCATGGGCGAGGTTGCCGACGTGGGTGCGCTGGCGCTCCACGACCTCCTGGTTATGCGCCATCAGGGCGTTCAGTTCATCGGCCAGGGGGGTGAGCTCGGTCGGATAGGCCTGCACCACCCGCTCGGCCTTGCCGCGGCGGACCTGGGCGACCTCGCGGCGCAGGGCGAACAACGGCCCCAGGCCCACCCGCACCTGCACCACCACCGCGGCCACCAGGCCCACGCCCAGCAGGCCGAACGCCACGGCCGTGGCGGTCAGGAAGGTCTTCACGTCGTTGTCGACCGGCGCGCGATCCTCGGCGGCCATGAAGATCACCGGCGTCGAGCGGCCCGGCAGCTTGGCCTGGGAGGCGCGGGCGCGCAGGTGCTCGTTCAGCGGACCCCGCACGTTGTAGGACACCGGCTTGCCGGGATGCCGCGCGAGCTGGGCGGCCAGGTCCGACGGCGCCTGCAGGTCGGAATCCCACAGTGAGCGCGAGCGGACGATCAGCCGCACCCCGCCGGTCGAGGTCGGCTCGACGATCTGCCAGTACTTGCCGGAATAGGCCCGCAGCGCCCGCGTGTCGGTGATGGCCGGCGCCAGCACCTGGCCGGTCTCGTCGATCGTCGTCCCGGCCACCAGGTTGTCGATCAGCTCGCCAAGGCTCTGGTCGAACCGCCGCAGGGCCGCCTGCTGGAACAGCAGGGCCAGCACCACCGCCGAGACCAGCAGCACGGCCAGCGACCAGCCCGCGGCCAGGATCACCAGCCGGCGGACCAGGGAAGGCTTGCCGAAGGCCTGGAACATGCCCGGCGCGCCGGCGTCCAGGCCGGCCGCGTCCCGGCGACGGGGCCAGCGCAGGCCGCCCGCAGGCGCAGCCTTGGGCTGGACCGCGGTCACGAGGTCGCCGCCTCGCCTCCCAGTTCCTCGGCCGGAGCGGTCAGGCGATAGCCGAGGCCGCGCACCGTATCGATCCGCTCCGGCCCGATCTTCTTGCGCACCCGGCCGATGAACACCTCGATGGTGTTGGAGTCGCGGTCGAAGTCCTGGTCGTACAGGTGCTCGACCAGCTCGGTGCGGCTGATCACCCGGCCCTGGTGCATCATCAGATAGTGCAGCAGGCGGTATTCCAGCGAGGTCAGACGCAAGGGCTCGCCGTTGACGCTGGCCCGCGCCGCGCGCGGGTCGAGCCGCAGGCCGCCGCAGGACAGGCTGGGCGCGGCATGCCCCGCCGACCGCCGCAGCAGGGCGCGCAGCCGCGCCAACAGCTCCTCGGTGTGGAAGGGCTTGGTCAGGTAATCGTCGGCGCCGGCGTCGAACCCGGCCACCTTCTCGCTCCAGGCGCCGCGCGCCGTGAGGATCAGCACCGGCGTGGCGATGTTCTCGCGCCGCCAGCGCTCCAGCACGGACACGCCGTCGACCTTGGGCAGGCCGAGGTCGAGCACGACGGCGTCATAGGGTTCGGTCTCGCCCAGGAACTGGGCTTCCTCCCCGTCGGGCGCGTGGTCGACCGCATAGCCGGCGTCGGCCAGGGCCGCTTTCAGCTGCCGCGACAGGTCGGGATCGTCTTCCACCAGCAGGATGCGCATGGCTTGCTCCTATCCGATCGCCTCAACCGCCCTGGCGGCCGATGATCTGGCCCGTCTGGGCGTCGACGACGAAGATGATCACCCGATTGTCCGGGGTCTGCCACTGGACGTAATAGGCCGGTCGCCCGCCCGCATCGCCCATGGTGGTGTTCAGCTGGCGGCCCGGCGTCCGCGCGGCGATCTGGGCGATCACCTGCGACAGCGGAATGTGGCGGCCGCCGCGCACGGCGTCACGCGCCTCGTCCTGGTCGCGCCGGCCGGCGCCGTAGTCGGGCGCGCCCTGCGCGAACGCCGGCGCGGCGCCGGCGAGCGCGATCGTCAGGGCGATGGCGGCAAGTCGTTTCATGGCTCGCGGTCTAAGGCCCCTCGACTGAACCCAGCCTGAATGGCCGGTTTATGCCGGGGCAACGGTTGGCTGTCACGCCCGGCCTCGGGCCCTAGCGCCGCTTTGGCGTGTAAGGCCTGTCCTTGCGCCAGCGCTCGGCGAAGGCTTCCAGTTCCGCGTCAGGGGTTTCGGGCAGCACCAGGACCAGCCGCGCCAAAAGGTCGCCCCGCTTGCCGCGTGCGTCGCTGAGCCCCTTGCCCTTCAGCCGCAGGGACTGGCCGGTGTTCGCGCCCTTCGGCACGGTGACGTTCACCGCCCCGTCCGGGGTCGGCGCCTGGACCTTGCCGCCCAGCACCGCGTCGGGGATCGAGACCGGCAGGTCCATGACCAGGGCCTCGCCCTCACGGCGATAGATCGGGTGCGGACGGATGGTGATCTCGATCAGGGCGTCGCCGGGCCCAGCGCGGCCGGGCGCGCCCTGGCCCTTCAGCCGCAGGGTCTGGCCTTCCTCGGCGCCCTTGGGAATGCTGACGTCGATCGTGCGGCCGTCGGAGAAAGCGATGCGCTTCTTGCCGCCTTGGATCACGTCCTCCAGGCCCACCTCGAGCCGGGCGCGCACGTCCTGGCCCTTGGCCGAGAAGCCGCCGCCGAACCCACCGGTGGGCCCGCCGCCGCGATTGCGGCCCAGGATGTCGCTGAACAGGTCGCCGAGGTCGATGTTCTCGAACCCCTCCTGCTGACGGCCGCCACCGAAGCCGCCCTGCGAGAACGGGCCCTGTCCGCCGCCGAAAGGTCCTTGGCCCCCGCCGAAGCCGCGGAAGGTCTCGCGCCCGTCGGCATCGATCTCGCCGGCGTCGAACTTCTTCTTCTTCTCGGCGTCGCCCAGGATGTCGAAGGCTGCGCTTACCTGCTTGAAGCGTTCCTCGGCCGCCTTGTCGCCGGGATTGGTGTCCGGATGGTGCTGCTTGGCGAGCTTGCGGAACGCCTTGCGGATCTCGTCGGCGCTGGCGCCGCGGGACACGCCCAGCTCCTGATAGGGATCACGCGCCAAGGAATAGCCTCTCCGGTCGTAGGGGGATTCTAAAGGGCTTCAATTAGGGCCTTCGGTCCAGGGCGCAAGGGGTCGGTGTGGCTCAAATGACACATCCTGCCGACCCCTAGTCCACGCCCCG
>CAMFHW010000356.1 GCA_945952175.1 uncultured Phenylobacterium sp.
GAAGCCAGGATCATCGCCACCAGGGTCGCGCCGATGGCGGGGCCGGCGCGCAGGATGCCGAAGCCTTGGGGGCCGGCGTGCAGGACGTCGCGGGCGAAGACCGGCAGCAGGGCCGTCGCGCCGCCCAGGAGCACGGCGAACAGGTCCAGCGAGATCGCGCCGAACACGATCTTGTTCGTCCAGACATAGCCGATGCCCTCCTTCATCAGGTCCCAGCGCGAGCCCGGATTGACCACCGGCTGGGTGTTCTCGCGGATGGTCAGGATGCAGAGGGCCGCCAGCACATAGAGCGCGGTGGTGACGCAGTAGGAGAGGCCGGCGCCCTGGTCGACGAGGATCCCGCCGAGGGCCGGGCCGAGGATCGAGCCGCCCTGCCAGGCCAGGGAGTTCCAAGCGATGGCGCGCGGCAGCAGGGCCTTGGGCACCAGCATCGGGCCCATGGCGGTGGAGGCCGGGCCCATGAAGGCGCGGCTGGCGCCGAACAGGGCCGACAGCGCCAGCAGCAGGGGGATCGAGGCGAATTGGAAGAGCGCGGCGCAGGCCAGGATCACCGCCGTGCTGATCTCGCCGAGATAGCACCACATCAGGATCTTCTTGCGGTCGTGGCGGTCGGCGGCCTCGCCGGCCGGCAGGGCCAGCAGGAAGACCGGCACGAAGGCCGCCAGGCCGATCATACCGACGAAGAAGGCCGACTGCTTCACGTCCATGGTCTGGCGGGCCACGGCGTACATCTGCCAGCCGAGCGCCACGCTCTGGATCTGCACGCCGAGGGTGGCGGCGACCCGGGCGGTCCAGAACATCATGAAATCGCGGCGTTTCAGCAGCGCGCGGACGGACAGGTCCTCAGGCGGGACGTCGTCGAGATGTGTCTCGGTCATGGGCGCGGCAACTTGGCCCGCTTGGCGGCGACGGGCAATGCCGCCAGGGCTCGCTTTTCAGCGCCTAGCCGAAATAGGCGCTCTCGCTGACCGTGGCCGGGTGCAGGTACTTCTGTTGCCAGGCGTCGTTCACCGACAGGAAGCCATCTTCGCCGGCTTGCCCCTTGCTGACCCGGTCCCACTGGGTGGCCCGGAACCGGTAGTGGTCGTAGACGTCCAGCACATGCACGGCATAGGCCTCGGCGAGAGACCTGTGGCCGCGGAAGATCAGCATGTTCTCGTCGTTGCTGTAGGAGGCCTTGAACCCCAGGTTATGGCTACCGAGGGCCACGACGCAGTCGTCCGACAGCGGGTCGATGACCACGATCTTGTCGTGGATGATGGCGTTGCCGGCGCTGAGCAATTCCTGCTGGAAATCGCCCAGCAGGTCGTCCTTGGTGATGTTGAAGGCCCTCACGATCTGCACGGAGCTGGACTCGAAGACTGTGGGCGCGGGCCCGCCGTCGTCATTCGCCTTCACGCCGGACTTGTAGACGGCGCCGTCGCTCTCCTCGTCGCCCGCGTCATGGCCGCCGGGCATGGCCATCGGGCTCGAGATGGCGCCCATGACCAGGAGATCGGGATGTTCGTCGCCGATCTTGATCGCCTCCTCGATGATGCTCTGCCTGCCCTGCATGCCGGGCAGGAAGGCCAGGAAGAAGATGGCGTGCTTGGCCTGGCGCATCAGGGCGTAGAGCGAGGCGAGGTCGGGCGGCGTCGGGGAGGTGGCCGTCTTTGTCGCCTTGACGGTGTTCGGCGAGAACCAGGGCGTCACGTCGCCGGCGGCGGTCGGGATCGGCTTGGCGACCGCGTCGGCCTTGCGCAGGGCTTGGCCCTGCACGTTGTTGGTCCCGGCGCTCAGCGGATTCGGGCTGGGCAGGACGTCGGCGTGAAGGTCGTTCCAGTAGTCGAAATAGGCCTGGGCGACCGCGTCGGACTCGACGAGCAGGGCGTTGTTGGTCTGGGCGCAGAGGCCGTTGGGCGTCCAGTTGGTGCTGCCGGTGAGCGCGGCCCTCGGCGCACCGGTCTTGTCGAGATAGACCGCGAACTTGTTGTGGCCGATGGCGGTGTTGTTGAACATCCGGTCCTGGATATCGACGCCGGCGGCCTTGAGCTTGGCGCGCGCCGGCGCGTTCTCGTTGTCCCAGACGGGCTTGGGGGCGGGGCCCACCGCGCCCGGGGCCTTCTTGGGCTTGGTCGCGCCGGTGTTGGACAGGATCAGATGGATGCGCGTCTTGTTGGCCAGCAGCAGCGCGATCAGCTCGTCGTCGTCCAGCTCGTAGAGCGCCAGGTGGACCTGGCCATCCTCCTGCGCCGCGCGTTCGAGCAGCGCCTTCAGCTGGTCCAGGACGTCGCCGCTGAGATAGGTGCGCAGGCTGTCGCCCTGGGTGGCGATGCGCGTCTTCAGCACCGCCAGGTCTGGTCCGCCGGTGTTGGGGCTGCGGGGCAGGACGTGGGTCAGCCATTGGGCGGCCAGGATGCCGTTGGTGAAGGCGGCGTGCAGGCCATCGCCGCGGTCGGCGGTGATCCTGACCTTGTTGGTCAAGACGGCGGGGCCGAGATAGGCCAGGGGCCGTGGCGCGCCGGTATATTTCGGCAGCGTCGGGTCGACCGGGACGGGCTCGAGCCCCGGCCCGGCGTCGCCCACCGGCCGGATCTCGTAGGCCACTTCGATATCGGCCGGTCGCAGCGTGTCCTGGTCGCGGCGCTTGCGGGCGGTGAGGTCGCGCCAGGTCAGCTTCTGGATCGGCCAGACGCTGGTGTCCTGGGGCTGCCAGTCGGGATTGGCCTGGCCCTGGAACGGGACCCAGGCGGCGAGGATCCGGCGTTCGCCGTCGCCATAGATGCGGGTGATCTGGAAGCCGAGGCATCCGGGGATCGCGGCGTCCAGCCGCCAGGCCAGGTAGGCCACCTCGTTGTTGGCGTAAGCCTTCGCCGAAACGACGCCCATGACCGACCCTCCTATCCGGAGCCCCCAGGATAGGAACAGAACTGTGACGCTTATATCTTCGCGAAACAACCTGAAAGAGAGGCGCAAAACTCACAAGCGGCGGGCGAATTGATCGCTTGGGGCGGCGCGGCCATGGCGACATCCTGGCCGGAAGGAGAGCCGCATGACCCGAGAAGACCTTATCGCCGCGCTGACCCGCAAGGGCGAGGCCGACCCTCGCGTCCTCGCCCTGTTCCTGGGCGGCAGCCTGGGCACGGGAAAGGGCGACGCCTTCAGCGACGCCGACATGATCCTGGTGGTCGCGCCGGAGGATCACGCCGCCTTCGTCGCGCAGGCGCAGGCCTGGGCCGAGGCGCTGATCCCGCTGCTGATCTGGCGCGCGCCCTATCCGGGCCAGCCGCTGTTCACCGCGGTGGGCGAGGGCTGGCTGCGGTTCGACCTCACCATCACCGTGCCGGGTCGGGTCATCGGCTCGCAGGCGCGGCTGAAGGCCCTGGTCGACAAGGCCGAGGTCTGGAAGAGCCTTCCGCCCACATTGCCGCCGCGCGCGCCCTCGGCCGACGAGATCGAGGCGATCGCGGTCGAGACCCTGCGCATCCTTGGCCTGCTCTATGTGGTCGCCGGCCGGTCGGACTGGGCGGTGGCGGTCACCGGGGTGGGCCTGCTGCGCAACCAGCTCATCAGCCTGATGGTGATGGACACCCATCCGCAACTGCCGCCGGGCGCCCTGCACCTGAAGCGCATCCTGCCGGCGGAGGACATCGAGATCCTGGCCAGCCTGCCGCCGGTCGGGCCGACCCAGGCCTCGATCCTGCAGGCCAACGCCGTGCTGGCGCCGCTGATCCTGAACCGCGCCCGGGCCATGCTGGAGCGCGCCGGCGGAACCTGGCCCCAGGCGCTGGAGGACGCGCTGCGGGCCCATTTGAAGGCGAAGGTGGATTTCGAGTTTCCGGCCTAGGTCGGACGGGCCGGGGAGGCCGGCGCGCTAGCCGTGCAGGGCCAGGCCCTTCACCGCCTTGTCCACCGCCTTCTTCGGCCCGAACAGGGCCAGGCCCACGAGGTCCAGGTCGTCCGCCGGTTCGGCGGCGAACACCGCGCGGTTGGCCGTGTCGTAGCCGGTGCCGAACATCGCCCCGACATAGGCCGCGACCCTGAGGCCCTTCTCCCACGCCGTCCTGTGAGTGGCGCGCAGCTGGGCCCGGTCGCCGGCGAAGATCAGCACCGGCTGGCCGAACAACGGCGCGTGCGCGCGTCCGGCCGCGTCGACATAGGGCTCCCCCATCGCCTCGGGCGAGCCGGCCCCGATGCCGGTGGCCAGGAAGGCGGCCACGTTCAGCTTGCGCCAGACGGCCATGTCGTCCCGGACGATGACGGCGAACTTGTTCTCGAACATGCGGGCTCCTCGGATGGGCGCCCATTGCAGCGGCCACGCGTGGCTCAGTCTGGAAGGTTTGTGCAGATTCTGCGGTAAGCGGCCGGTGTCAGGCCGTAGGCGCGGCGGAACCAGCGGCCGAGGTGGCTCTGGTCGGCGAACCCGCAGTCGGCGGCCGCCCGGGCCGGGCTCTCGCCGGCCGCCAGCGCGCGCCTGGCCGCCTTCAGCCGCAGCTGCACCAGATAGGCATGGGGGCTGCGGCCGTAGGCCTCCCGGAACAGCCGGGTGAGCCGGAAGCGGTCCGCTCCCGCGGCGTCCGCCAGGTCGGCGAGGCCGATGTCGCCGGCCAGGTTCGCGGCCAGGGCGTCCCGCGCCCGCCGGGCCGCGGGATGCGGCCGGCCCGAGCGTCGGGCCTCGCCGCGCGGCGCTTGGTCCGACAGGGCCTGGACCAGGTCGACCAGCGCGGCGTCGTACGGGTTGGCGATGTCCAGTTGGACCAGCGACGCGTTGCCGAGCAGGGAGCCCTGGCAGGTCAGGGTGTCGCGAGTGGAGGGGACGGCGGCGGGCGGGTGGGCCGGGCGGGGCGGGAGGGCTCGAAAGAGCGCGCGGCGGGAGAGGGCAGGATCCATGGCTTGATCTCTGCCA
>CAMFHW010000357.1 GCA_945952175.1 uncultured Phenylobacterium sp.
CCCCAACGCCTATCCGGTCGGCGGCCTGACGGTGGTCAGGTTCCGCAACGCCCATCTCAGCTATGCCTTGACCTGGTTCGGCCTGGCGGGACTCTCGGCGTTCGGACTTGTCACCGTCCTGCGCGCGAAGGGCTCCGCCGATGGATAAGCCGCTCCTGGCGCTCACCCTGCGCCCGCCCGCGCCGTCCGGCCCCTCGGCCGAGAGCACGGTGAGCGACAACCTGCGCCAGTTGATCCAGCTGCGCTGGATCGCCGTGTTCGGCCAGCTCGTGGCGATCCTGGCCGTCCATTACGGACTGGGCATCAGCCTCCCGCTCGTTCCCATGCTGGCGGTCGTCGCCAGCTTGGCGCTGGCGAACTTCGCCGCGGCCCTGTGGCTTGCCCATCTGCGCGTGACCAATCGCGAGATCATGCTGGCCCTGCTGTTCGATACGGCGGCGCTGAGCGTGCAGCTCTATTTCAGCGGCGGGGCGGCCAACCCCTTCATCTCGCTGTTCCTGCTGCAGGTGGTGCTGGGCGCGATCCTGCTGCCCCTGCACTGGGTCTGGGGCCTCGTGGCCGCCTCCTGTCTCGCCTACGCCGCCTTGACCGTGGTCAGTCGGCCGCTGGCCTATCCCCCGCGCCTGTTGTCGGAAAGCCTCGACCTCTACACCCTCGGCGCGGGGCTGTGCTTCGCGCTCATGGGGGCGCTGCTGACCCTGTTCATCACCCGCATCAGTCGCAACCTGCTGGCGCGCGACGCCTATCTGGCCGACCTCCGCCGCCAGGCCGCCGAGGAGGACGGGATCGTTCGCATGGGCCTGTTCGCCTCGAGCGCCGCCCACGAGCTCGGCACGCCGCTGGCCTCGCTGTCGGTGATCCTCAACGACTGGCGGCGCATCCCGGCCATCGCCCGCGATCCGGTCCTCGCCGAGGAGCGCGCCGTGATGGAGGCGGAGGTCCTGCGGTGCAAGACCATTGTCACGGAGATCCTGGACTCGGCGGGCGAGCCGCGCGGCGAGGCCATGGCCAGCGTCGCCGCCGAGGACTTCTTCAACGAACTCCTGGCCGCTTGGCGCCCGACCCATCCCAGGGTCGCCACCGACTTCGCTTGCGAGTCGGCGGACGGCTCCGCCGTCGTGGCCAGCCCGGCGCTGCGCCAGGCGATCTGGAACCTGCTCGACAACGCCGCCGAGGCCTCGCCAAGACATCTGGCCGTTCAGGTCCGTCTGGACCGATCCGGCCTCGTGGTCGCGGTGCTGGATGAAGGCCCCGGCTTCGCGCCGGAGCAGCTGCGCGAGGTCGGTCGGCCGCACCAGTCCACCAAGGGCGCGGGCCACGGCATGGGCCTGTTCCTGGCGGCGAGCGTCGCACGAAAGCTGGGCGGGCGACTTGAAGCGGCCAACCGGCCGGGCGGCGGGGCCGAGGTCCGACTGATCCTGCCGCTCGCGGCCCATGCGAGGCGAACCACATGAGCGAACCGCGCCTGCTGATCGTCGAAGACGATGTCTCCTTCGCCCGCACCCTCCAGCGGTCCTTCGAGCGGCGGGGCTATCAGGTCTGGGCCGTGCGCGACCTTGAGGCGGTCGAGACGCTGCTGCCGCAGGTATCGCCGCAATACGCCGTCGTCGACCTGAAGCTGGAGAGCGGGTCCGGCCTGAAGTGCGTCGACCGGCTGCACGCCCACGACCCCGGCATGAAGATCGTCGTCCTGACCGGCTTCGCCAGCATCGCCACCGCCGTGGAGGCGATGAAGCTGGGCGCCTGCCACTACCTGGCCAAGCCCTCCAACAGCGACGACATCGAAGCCGCCTTCGGCAAGAGCGTGGGCGACGCCGACGTGCCGATCGTCGGCCGCCCGACCTCGCTGAAGACCCTGGAGTGGGAGCGCATCAATGAGATGCTGGCCGACACCGACTTCAACATCTCGGAGACCGCGCGGCGGCTCGGCATGCATCGCCGCACCCTGGCCCGGAAGCTGGCCAAGCGGCCGGTCAAGTAGCCGGCGAGCTGGGCCCGACGAGGATCACCGACACGTTGTCGGGGGCGCCGCGATGAAGCGACAATTCGATCAGGCCGTCGGCGGCGACGCCGAGGTCGTCGGACATCAGGGCTGCGAGCATTTCCTCGTTGCTCGCAAGCCGGGTCAGCCCATCGGTGGCCAGCAGGAAGCGATCCCCTGAAAGAAGGGCGCCGGTCAGCTCGTCGACCATAAGACTGGGCGCCGCCCCAACGGCCCGGCGGATTACGTTGGCGTTCGGGTGGCTCGCCGCCTCCGACGGGTGGAGTTCGCCGGCGTCGACCAGTTCCTGAACCAGGCTGTGATCCCGTGTGAGCTGGCTGAGCACGCCGTCGCGAGCGCGGTAGATGCGACTGTCGCCGGCCCAGAGGCAGGCGAAACTTCCCTCCTGCGCCGCAAAGACCGCGACGGTCGCGCCAATGGTGCGACGCGCATCCCCCTCCTGGCCCATGGCGACCAGCCGGGCGTTTGCGGCGGCCAGGGCCTCCCGCGCGGCGGACATTCGAGGCGCCAGGCCCACGCCCACCGCGTCGCGCCCGAGCAGCTCGACCACCAGCGCGCTCGCAACCTCGCCGGCGTCGTGCCCGCCCATGCCGTCGGACACCGCCCAGAGGCCGCGGCCGGGTTCGTTCAGGATCGCATCTTCATTGATGGTGCGGCGGCGCCCGACATGGGTGCGTGCGGCGCTGGCTAGGACCATTCGAACGTCCGGCATGGGCTCTTTCGAGCAGGAGGACCACCAAGAGCTTCGCGAAGCGAGACTAGGCGTGCAATATGTAATCGGCGTTACAGGGGGCGTGCGAGCGTTGAACGCACCGTATCATAACAAGGCTTTACCCGACGGCTCGATACTTCGGGAATGGCGACTTGAAGAGGTGCTGGGCGTCGGCGGCTTCGGCATCGTCTACCGGGGGCGCGGGCTCTATTTCAACGAGCTCGTCGCGATCAAGGAATACTTTCCCGGCGCGATCAGCGACCGGGTGGACGGCACCACCGTCTCGCCAAATGATTCCAGTTCCGAAGACATCTACACGCTCGGCCTCTCGAAGTTCGTCGAAGAAGCCAAGATCCTCTGGAACCTGTCGCGACCAGAGCGACACCCCAACATTGTCAGCGTCCGCAGTCTCTTCGAGATCCATGGCACCGCCTACATGGTCATGGATTTCGAGGAAGGCGTCTCGCTGTCCCAACTTCTGAAGGCCGGGCGGAAATTCAGCGAGGCCGAGCTGCTGGCGGCGCTGAAGGCCATCGCCCGGGGGCTCGATCGCGCCCACCGCGCCGGCGTCCTGCATCGTGACATCAAGCCGGCCAACATACTGATCGATGAGGCCGGACGCCCGGTCCTGATCGACTTCGGCTCAGCCCGTTTCGATTCCGGCCAGGCGACCAGCACCAAGGTGACATTCTACACGCCGCCCTACGCGGCGCTGGAGCAGTACGTCAAAACCTACCCCCAGGGCCCCTGGACCGACATCTATGCCCTCGGCGTGACGCTCTACGAGTGCGTGATGGGCCAGAAGCCCGCGGAGGTGCTGGAGCGCCTGCACGGCGAGGCCGACGAGCCCTTGGCCGGCAAGGACCTGCCGAACTACAGCCAGGCCTTCCTCAAGGCCATCGACGCGGCCATGGCGATCAAGCCCGCCGATCGGCCGCAGACCATCGACCACTGGCTGCGCCTGTTCGACGCCGAGACGGCGCCAGAGGCGGTGGAGGCGACCCAGATCGCCACCTTCCGCGACGAGCCGGCGATCGCGGCGCCCTCGTCGAAGCCCGAGCCACCGGCCGCCGCCGCGACGCCTCAGACCGCGCCGCCACCGGTGGCCGCAACGAAACCCCCTGAGGCGCTCAAGTCGAACCCGGAACGCGCGCCCGCCAAGTCACCGCCGACCAGGCTCTTTGCGCTGGGCGGCGTCTTCGCCGCGGTCGTCGTCGCCGGCGTGGTCGTGGCGCTCCGCGGGACGCAACATCCGCCCGTCGCCGCGCCTGCGGGACCTGTCCCCGTCGTGGCCGCCGCTGCGCCAGCCCCTGGCGCGTCCGCCGCCAACCTGGCCTCATCGGAGGTGAAGGCCGCCCTGGAAGGCCTGGCGACGGACGCCCAGGCCGCAGGCCGACCGCAGAGGGACATCGCCGCGCTCGCGTCGGCGAGCCAAAAGCTGGCGGTCCTCGCGACCCAGAACCCCTTGCCCGCGGCGGAGATCGAGCGGGTGGCGCGCGACGCCGCCAAGGGCGTGACCTCCCCGCTCGCCAAGGACGCCGCGCGACAGGTCCGCGAGGTGGAGCGCAGCCGCGCCTGGGCCACGGGCGGCGATCCGGTGATCTCGGCCGTCAAGCACGCCAAGTCCGCCCTCGACGCCGCGGCGGCGGAGGTCGGCCAGGCGCCGGACGCCGTTTCCGCCGTGGCCGGCGCGCGCAAGGCCGTCGCCGCCCAACTCGCCTTCGCCCGCGCCATGGAGACCGCCCGGCCCGCCCTGCTGGCGGCTCAGAAGGCGCAGATCGCACCGCTCGAGAGCTCGGCCAAGCAAGCCGCCACGGAGATCGAGGCGCTGGCCGGGAAATCGAAGCCATGGCTCCTGGCCTCCAAGGACCACAAGGCGCGATACCAGCAGCTGCAGGACTACGCGGCGCAGGCCAAGGCCAAGGCGGTTGACGCCGACCGCGCGGCGCGTGAAGCGGAAGCCGCGGGCGATCTGAAGAGCGCCAACGCCGCCATCGACAGGCTTGCGGCCGCCGCGCACGACATCGACGGGCTGAAGGCCCAGGCGGCCGCGGCGGCCCGATAGGCGTCAGTCGAAGGTCAGGACCACCAGCGAGAAGTCGTCGTCCAGCTCGCCTGGCCGGGCGATTTCGCGCACCGCGCTGT
>CAMFHW010000358.1 GCA_945952175.1 uncultured Phenylobacterium sp.
ACATCGATCCGGAAGACGCTCTGCGCGCCACCAACGCCAAGTTCGCCCGCCGCTTCCGTTATATCGAGCAGGCGCTTGCCGCACGCGGCAAGACGCCGGAACAGTCCGATCTCGCCGAGATGGACGCGCTCTGGGACGAGGCGAAGGCCGCCGAGAAGGGCTGAGCGCCCCTTAGTGAGGCCGCAGGGCCGCCTGGGGGAAGAGCTGCTCGAACTGGCCGAGCGCCTGGTCGGACAGCCGCACCGCCAAGCGCGTACCGCCGTCCTCCTCTGACGTTCGGTCGATGACCCGTCCATGGCGATAGAGCCAGGCGATCGCCGCCCCCTCCCCGGCCGGCGCGCGAACCTCGACCGGCGGCGCCTCGTCCACCAGGTCGGCGATGGCCTCCAGCAAGGCCTCGCACCCCTCGCCGGTGATCGCCGAAACGGGGATGGCCGCCGGGCTGGCGCGGTGGGCGTCGCCTTCCAGGGCGATGCGTTCGTCGGGCGCAGCCAGGTCGATCTTGTTCCAGACCTCGATCAGCCGGCGCTCCTCCATCTCGACGCCGAGGCGTTCGAGCACGGCGCGCACATCGTCGGCCTGGGCCTGGCTCTCCTCGCTGGCCACGTCTCGGACATGCAGGATCACATCAGCCTCCTGCACTTCCTCCAGAGTGGCGCGGAAGGCCTCCACGAGCTCGTGCGGCAGGTCGGAGATGAAGCCCACGGTGTCGGACAGGATCGCCGAGCGGCCGTCCGGCAGGCGCAGGGTCCGCAGGGTCGGGTCGAGGGTCGCGAACAGCATGTCCTGGGCGACGACCGCTGAGGCCGTGAGCCGGTTGAACAGGGTCGACTTGCCGGCATTGGTGTAGCCGACCAGGGCCACGGCCGGCACGGGCGCCCGCTGGCGCGCGGCGCGCTGCAGGGTGCGGGTGCGGCGCACCTCGACGAGATCGCGCTTCAGCTTGCCGATCTTCTCGGCCAGCAGGCGGCGGTCGGTCTCGATCTGGGTCTCGCCGGGGCCGCCCATGACCCCGAAGCCGCCGCGCTGGCGTTCCAGATGGGTCCAGGTCCGAACCAGACGCGAGCGCTCGTAGGTCAGGCGCGCGAGCTCGACCTGGAGACGCCCTTCGCGGGTGCGGGCGCGGCGGGCGAAGATCTCGACGATCAGGCCGGTGCGGTCGATGACCTTCACCTGCCAGGCCTTTTCGAGATTGCGCTGTTGCACGGGCGTCAGCGCGTCGTCGACGATCGCCACGGACGCGTCGTGCTCGGCGCAGATCGCCTTGATCTCGTCCACCTTGCCCGACCCGAACAGGGTCGCGGGCGTGAGTTTGCGCAGCGGCGCGATGATCGCGTCGCGGACCTCGAGGTCGAGGGCCTTGGCGAGGCCGATGGCTTCTTCCAGGCGCGCTTCCGCGGTCCGGGCAGAGCCGCGGCCTTCACGCTCAGGGTGGATGACTATGGCGCCCTGGACAGGCGCCTCATGGTCGATGGTTTTGGAGGAACTCAATCCGCCTCGTCTTCGGCCGGCTCGTACAGTTGGACGGGCTGGGCCGGCATGATGGTGGAGATGGCGTGCTTGTAGACCAGTTGGCTCTGGCCATCGCGGCGGAGCAGGACGCAGAAGTTGTCGAACCAGCTCACCACGCCCTGCAGCTTCACGCCGTTCACCAGGAAGATGGTCAGCGGCGTCTTCGACTTGCGCACGCTGTTCAGGAACGTGTCCTGAAGGTTTTGTTTCTTGTCGTTCGACATGGCTTGTCGCCCTTTTCTGTTTGGAGAGGGCGAAGGCCGCCCCCACACACGCAAGGTCACGCTACCGCGCCCGATGTGACGGGCGCAATCGCATAGGTTGGTTAGATGGCCGCCGCCCTCGCCCGCTCGATATAGAGACGCCGAAGCCGGCTCGCCACCGGTCCTGCCGCCCCATCGCCCACCTTGTGGCCGTCGACCGAGGTCACGGGCGTGACCATGGCCGTGGCGGCGGTGATGAACACCTCCTTGGCCCGCTTGGCCTCGTCCGGGGTGAACGGCCGCTCCTCAAACTTCAGGCCCTCGTCCCGGAGGATGCCCATCAGGGTGTTGCGGGTGACGCCGCGCAGGATGTTGGCGTTGGTGTCGCGGGTGCGCAGGGTCCCGTCGGCGTCGACGATCCAGGCGTTGGTCGAGGCGCCCTCGGTGACGAAGCCGAGTTCGTCGACGAACCACGCCTCCCCGGCGCCCTTCTCCCGCGCCGCCTGCTTGGCGAGCGCATTGGGCAGCAGGCCCACCGTCTTGATGTCGCAACGGCCCCAGCGGTTCTCCGGCACGGTGATCACGGCCACGCCCCTGGCCGCCTTGGCCTCCAGCTGGGCGCGATCAACCGACTTGGCGGTGATCACCACCCCCGGCGCCACCGGCTCGGTCGGGAAGGCATGGTCGCGCGGGGCGACGCCACGACTGACCTGCAGATAAAGGATGCCGTCGCTGACGCGATTGCGGCGCAGGGTCTCCTTGAGGACGATCGTCAGGGCCGCGCGGCTCATCGGCATATCGATGCGCAGCTCCGACAGGCTGCGCTCCAGGCGCACGAAATGCCCTTCCGGATCGGCCAGCTTGCCGGCGAACACGGACCAGACCTCATAGACCGCGTCGGCGAACTGATAGCCGCGGTCCTCGACATGCACCGAAGCCTCGCCGTGCGGGACGTAGGCGCCGTTCACATAGGCGATGCGACCCATCAGGCGTCCTCTTCTTCCACGGGCCGGGCGCCCGACAGGCCCAGCGACTTCAGCTTGCGGTGCAGGGCCGAGCGCTCCATGCCGATGAACGCCGCCGTGCGCGAAATATTGCCCGAGAAGCGCAGCATCTGGGCGTTCAGGTACTCGCGCTCGAACACCTCGCGGGCCTCGCGCAAGGGGAGCGAGATAATCCGCTCCGTGCCCATCGACCCTGCCGCGTCGGTCGGCGCGGCGTCGCCCGGCATCATATCGGCGCTGATCGGCTCGGACGGGTCGCCGGCCGCCAGGATGAGCATCCGCTCGACGTTGTTGCGCAGCTGGGACAGGTTACCCGGCCAGGGGCGCACCTGCAGGGTGGCCAGCGCATCGTCGGCGAGCCGGCGGCGCGCCATGCCGGTGGCCTCGCAGATCCGCTGGATGAAGTAGTCCACGAGCTCGGGGATGTCCTCGCGCCGTTCCGACAGGCCCGGCACGCTCACCGGCACCACGTTCAGGCGGTGGAACAGGTCTTCGCGGAACCGGCCGGTGGCGATCTCCTCGCGCAGGTCGCGGCAGGTCGAGGAGACGACGCGCACGTCGACCTGAACGTCCTGGGTCCCGCCCACCCGGCGGAAGCGCTGCTCGACCAGGACCCGCAGGATGCGGCTCTGGGTCTCGCGCGGCATGTCGGCGACCTCGTCGAGATAGAGCGTGCCGGCGTGGGCGCGCTCGAACACACCGATCTTGGCCGGGCGGCCGCTCTCCGCCTCCTCGCCGAACAGCTCCAGGTCGACGCGTTCGGGTGTCATGCCGGCGGCGCTGATCACCACGAACTCGGCCTTGGCCCTTGGGCTCGCGCCATGGATCAGGCGCGCCACCGTCTCCTTGCCCGCGCCCGGCGGACCGGAGATCAGCACCCGGCTGTTGGCGCTGGCCAGCTTGCCGATCAGGCCGCGCAGCTGTTGGGTCGCCATCGACTTGCCGATCAGGCCGTCGGGCGTGATCGTCTGGGCGCGCAGGCGGCGGTTCTCGCGCTTGAGATTGGCCGCTTCCAGGCCGCGCTCGACCACAAGCAGCAGCCGGTCCGACTTGAACGGTTTCTCCAGGAACTCGTAGGCGCCGCGCTTGATGGCGCTGACGGCCGTCTCGATATTGCCGTGGCCGGAAATCATGATCACCGGCAGGTCCGGGTCGAGCATCTTGACCAGGTCGAGCAGCTCGAGCCCGTCCATGCCGCCGCCCTGCATCCAGATGTCGAGCACCAGGATCGCCGGCTTGCGGGCGCGGATCGCCGCGAGCGCGGATTCGGAATCGTTGGCCGTGCGCACCGCATAGCCCTCGTCCGACAGGATGCCGGCCACCAGCTCGCGGATGTCCGCTTCGTCGTCGACCACCAGAACGTCGGCCGCCATCAGGTCACCTCCACATCTTGGTCGGCCACCGCGGGCGCCCGCACGCGCGCCATGGCCGGAAGTTTCAGGATCGCGCGCGCGCCTCGACCGCGCGTTGCATCCGTCAGGATCAGTTCGCCCCCGTGGTCCTCGAGGATGCGCTTGACGATCGCCAGGCCGAGGCCCGTGCCCTTCTCGCGCGTCGTGACATAGGGCTCGGTCAGCCGGTCACGGTCCTTGTCCGGCAGGCCCACGCCATTGTCCTCGATGATCACCGACACCCCGTCGGCGTCGGAAATCAGTTCGGCCACGATCTTGCCCGGGGGATCGGGCGTTTCCGCGACCCGCGCCGCGATGGCCTCGGAGGCGTTCTTCAGCACGTTGGTCAGGGCCTGGGCCAGCATCCGGCCGTCGGCGACCAGGGTGACCTCGGGCGTCGGCTCGACCAGCTCGACGGTGATGTCGGCGCTGGCCACCCGCTGGGCGAAGACTCCCGCGCGCAGCAGCTCGGCCGCGTCATGCTCGGCGAACTTCGGCGCCGGCATGCGGGCGAAGGAGGAAAACTCGTCGACCATGCGGCCGATGTCGCCGACCTGGCGCACGATGGTGTCCGTGCAGCGGTCGAAGGTCTCCAGATCCTCCGCCGCCACGCCCTTGCGGAACTTGCGCTGCAGGCGCTCGGCCGAAAGCTGGATCGGCGTCAGCGGGTTCTTGATCTCGTGGGCGATGCGGCGGGCGACGTCGCGCCAGGCGGCGTTCCGCTGGGCCGAGACCAGG
>CAMFHW010000359.1 GCA_945952175.1 uncultured Phenylobacterium sp.
GCAGGCGCTGCGCGAGGCCCAGCTCGGTCATCAGCGAGCCCAGCTCGGACAGCAGCGGATGGCCGACCTCGTCGGTCTTGCCGACGATCTTCGGCCGGGCGCGGGCCGGCAGGTCGTAGAGAGCGGCGCGGGCCTGGGTCTCGATCAGCGGACGCTTGTGCTCGATCACCATCAGGGTTTCGAGACCGGCGGCGAAGGCCTTCAGGCCCTGCGGCTCCAGCGGCCAGGGCATGCCGACCTTGTAGATGGCGACGGCGAGGCTAGGGGCCTCTTCGAAGGAGATGCGCATGGCCGCGAAGGCCTCGATCACGTCCTTGTAGGCTTGGCCCTGGCAGACGATGCCCAGCCGCGGGCGCGCGGCGCCCAGCATCACCTTGTCGATCCGGTTGGCGCGGGCGAAGGCGAGCGCGGCGGGGATCTTCAGGGTGCGGAGCCGACGCTCCTTGTCCAGCGGCTGGTCCTTCAGGCGGATGCCGAGCCCGCCGGGCGGGATGGCGAAATTGGTCGGGACCACGATCTTGTGGCGGTCCAGCGAGACGTCGATGGTCACCCCCGAATCCATGGTGTCGGCGAGCGCGATCAGCCCGACCCAGAGGCCCGAGAAGCGCGACATGCCGTAGCCCAGCAGGCCGTAGTCCAGCACCTCCTGCACGTCGGCCGGCGACAGCACCGGCATCTCGAAGTCCTGGAAGGCGTATTCCGACTGCGACGGCAGGGTGGAGGACTTGCAGGTATGGTCGTCGCCCGCCACGGCCAGGACGCCGCCCTTGGCCCAGGTCCCGGCGAAATTGGCGTGCTTGAAGGCGTCGCCGGTGCGGTCGACGCCCGGGGCCTTGCCGTACCACATGCCATAGACGCCGTCGTACTTAGCGCCCGGGAACAGGTTGGCCTGCTGGCTGCCCCAGACGGCGGTGGCGGCCAGGTCTTCGTTGAGGCCTTCCTTGAAGACCACATGCGACTGGTCGAGGAATTTCTGGGCGCGACGGGCCTGTTGGTCCAGGCCGCCAAGGGGGGAGCCGCGATAGCCGGAGACGAATCCGGCCGTGTTCAGGCCAGCCTTCTCGTCCAGCCGGCGCTGATCCATCAGAACCCGCAGGAGGGCCTGCACGCCGGTGATGAACACCCGGCCCTCGTTGAGCAGAAATTTGTCGTCAAGCGTCACTTCCATGTGCCGCATTGCAAATTCCTTCCTTTCGGGCTCCCTAAAGAGCTTGCAAGATCATATAAGATCGACGCAATTGCTTGCCAAAGGCATGCCCCACCCCAGCGGTTCCGGGGCACGATTGACGCACTTATGCCCTTGGGGCGGGAGGAAAAGTTGTCCGAGGCTCTCGACGCCGTCGATGCTAAGATTCTGGATCTTATCCAGCACGATGCCGGATTGTCCGTCGCCGAGATCGCCGAGCGCGTCGGCCTGTCCTCCAGTCCCTGCTGGCGGCGTATCAAACGCCTGGAAGACGCCGGCGTCATTCAACGTCGCGTGACCATCCTCGACCGTGACAAGCTCGGCCTCGGATTCGAGGTCTACTGCACAGTGAAGCTCTCGCTGCCCACCAAGGACAACCTCGAATCGTTCGAGCAGGCCATCGGCAAGCTGCCCGAGGTCGTGCAGTGCGCGACGGTCACCGGCGCCGCCGACTACGAACTGCGGATCGTCACCCGCGACATGCACGCCTTCGACGACTTCCTGCGCGACAAGATCCTGGGCCTGGGCCTCGTTTCCAACATCGAGAGCCGCATCGTCATCCGCTCGGTGAAGAACACCACCGCCGCACCGCTGGGCCTGATCAGTCCCTATGTGAGCGCGCAGGGCTGACGCGGCGCGTTCCTCTCCCGCGCGCGAGAGAGGCTAGGTGAGGGCAATCCTGAATTTCACATCATGGGGCGTGCGCGGCGACGCCCCCTCACCTAACCTCTCCCCCATGAAGGATGGGGGAGAGGAACACCGCTCATGATCGAACTCGTCATCGACCAACGCCGCCGCGACCTCGGCGGGTTCGAGGTGGGCCGGGTGCTGCCCTATGCCAAGCACCGCATGGTCGGCCCCTTCATCTTCTTCGACCACATGGGGCCGATCGACTTCCAGGCCGGCTTCCCGAAGAGCGTCGACGTGCGCCCGCACCCGCACATCGGCCTGTCGACCGTCACCTACCTGTTCCAGGGCGAGATCACCCACCGCGACAGCGTGGGCGTGACCCAGGACATCCGCCCAGGCGAGGTCAACTGGATGACGGCCGGCCGCGGCATCACCCATTCCGAGCGCTTCGACGACATGCGCCGCACCGGCGGACACATGCACGGGATCCAGGCCTGGGTCGCCCTGCCCGATGGGCTCGAGGAGACCGATCCCAGCTTCCACCACCATGGCGTCGACGACCTGCCGACCTATGAGGGCGGCGGCATGTGGGCGCGGCTGATCGCCGGCAAGGCCTTCGGCGCCGAGGCCAAGGTCAAGACCCACTCGCCGATGTTCTACGCCCACTGGGCGCTGCAACCGGGCGCCGTGGCCGCCCTGCCGGCGGAATATCCGGAGCGGGCCGCCTACATCGCCGAGGGTTCGGTCGAGGTCGACGGCCACACCTACGGAACCGGCCAGATGCTGGTCTTCGCCCCCGGCGAGACGGTGACCGTGAAGGCTGAGACCCAGGCCATCGTCATGCTGCTGGGCGGCGAGCCGGTCGGCCCGCGCTTCATCGACTGGAACTTCGTCTCGTCCTCGAAGGAACGCCTCGATCAGGCAAAGGCCGACTGGAAGGCCGGCCGCATGAAGCTGCCCGACGCCGACGACCAGGAGTTCATCCCCCTTCCGGAGGCCCCGCCGCCGGCGCCGGCCAGCCCCAGGTCCTGACGCCGTCGGCTAGGCGGCTTCCAGCTCGCCCAGGCTGTCGCGCAGCTTCAGCTCGGCCGGCGGCGGCGTGGCGACCATGCTCGGATGGGCCAGCATCCGCGCGAACCAGGCGCCCAGGCGCGTGCCCCGCAACATGTCCCGGAACTCCAGCGCGGGGGTGAGAAGGTGGAACTGAGGCGCCAGCATCAGGTCGGCCATTGAAACCTGGTCGCCGGCGAGGAAGCGGCTGTCACCCAGGACGGCCTCCAACGCGGCCAGGCAGGTCCGGGTGGCCGGCAGGGCCGCGGCCACCACCGCCTCGTCCGCCTCCAGACCCATCAATCCAGGCCGCACCACCCGCTCTGCGCCGATCGGGCGGATCGACTGGGTGAACATGTAGCAGTCGAGAATGCCCATGGCCTGGCTCATCCGGCCCAACGCCTGCGGCTGCGACGGCTGCAGCGACGGCTGCGGGAACTTGGCCTCGAGATAGCGCAGGATCGCCTGGGTCTCGTAGAGCCGGAAGCCGCCGTCATCGAGCACCGGCACCCGGCCGAAGGGGTGCAACTCGCGATGTTCGGCGCTGCCCAGGCCGCCTGCGACGGGGCCGAGCGGCACGACGGCGTTGCGGTAGGGAACGCCCTTGATCTCCAGCGCCATGATCACCGCGCGGACATAGGGGCTGAACGGAATTCCGTGGACGACGATCTCGCTCATGGTCTTGCCTTTCGGGGTCTAGATGGGCGCCGTCGGATTGAGACGCCCTCCCCGATGGGACGTCTCGGCCGTCCGGATTTCATCGCGAAGGCCCTGGCGATGACTTCGCGCGCGCCCGATCGTCTATGTTCCGAGAGCCGCCCGCCGGGCGGCCGAGGGAGTGCATCGCATGACCGGAGCAACGACACGCCGAGGCGATGGCGCCGACGCCAGGCTGGACAGGGCCGCTTTCGACCAGCTCGCCCGCGACCATGGCGCGGAGATCCGGATCCATTGCCACCGGATCATGGGCTCGCTCGCCGAGGCGGAGGACGCGGCGCAGGAGACGCTCGCGCGCGCCTGGCGATCGCGGGACACCCTGACCGATCCGGCCGCGGCCCGCGCCTGGCTCTATCGCATCGCCACCAACGCCTGCCTCGACGCCCTTCGCCGCCGCAAGCGCGAGCGCCGCCTATGGAGCGCGCCGGGGCCCATACGTGACTATGCCGAACTCGGCGCGCCCGATCTCGACGCCGCCTGGCTGGAGCCCTTGCCGGAGTCGCTGTTGCCGGAGGTGGCCGACGGCCGCCTGGGCCCGCAGGCGGCCTATGAGCAGGCCGAGGCCGTGCGCCTGGCCTTCCTCGCCTGCCTGCAGCTCCTGCCCGCGCGGCAGAGGGCGATCTTCCTGCTGTTCGAGGTGCTGGGCTGGAGCGCGGCCGAGGTCGCCGCCGCCTTCGCCATCACGCCCCAGGCCGCCAACAGCCTGCTGCAACGGGCCCGCCGCACCTTCGACGGCGCCTACAAGCGCGAACCCAGATGGGCGGCCGCCGACGCGGGGGATCGCCAGCTGGCCGAGCGCTTCGCCACCGCCCTGGAAGGCCGTGACCTCGACGCCTTCGTCGCCCTCCTCCACGCCGACGCCACCCTGCGCATGCCGCCCTGGCGCGCCTGGCTCCAGGGACGCGACGCCATCGGCCGGTTCATGGGCGAGGTCTGGCGGCGGCCGGACCTCTATCGCGCCCGCGCGCTCACAGCCCACGGCGGGAGCGTCGTCATCGCCTATGTCCGCACGCCCGACGACACGGCCTGGCGGCCCCATTCGCTGCACGTCCTCGAAATCGCCGATGGCGCGATCGTCTCGATGGTGGCCTATCTCGGACCGCTGGCGACCTCGCTGTTCGCCGGCTCAGGCCTGCCGCTCGATTCCGACGCGGCGCCGGTCCGTCACTAGGCCTCAGCCGGCCAGGGCCTTCCGGGTCTGTTCCCAGTATTGGTAGCCGGTGATCACGGTGATCACCGCCGCCAGCCAGAACAAGCCATGGG
>CAMFHW010000360.1 GCA_945952175.1 uncultured Phenylobacterium sp.
GCGCCGTTCGACAGGGTCGCGGGCTTGTAGGACGAGGACGCGGTCTGGTTCTTCACCGCCGGCTCGGTGTCGACGATCTCGAAGGTGACCGTGCGCGGCAGCTCCATGGCGATCGGCACGCCTTCATGAGTCGACAGGCGCACGGTCATGCCGTCCTGCAGCCAGGGGGCGCTGTCGCCCACTACCTCTTCCGACACCACGACCTGATCGTAGGTCTCGGGCTGCATGAAGTGGTAGCCCTCGCCGTCCTGGTAGAGGAAGTTGTAGTCGCGGTCGTCGACGAAGGCTCGCTCGACCTGCTCGGTCGTGCGCCAGCGCTCGGACACCTTCACGCCATCCGAGATGCGCCGCATATTGAGCTGGGTGACCGGCGTGCCCTTGCCGGGGTGGATGTTCTCGGCGGTCAGGACGACGTAGAGCCGGCCTTCCATGTCGACGACGGAGCCTTTGCGGAGCGAGCTGGCAGCGACCTTCACTTCGTATCTTTCCTCGATCTCGCCGGCCGCAGCGGGCCTTGCGCGATTCTGTGAGCGTTTGAGTTCCCGGCCACCTATACGATTGACGCCAGAATCGCCAGTCGCCGTCGCTCCTGTCGCAGTCCGCCCGTGCCGCAAGCCCCCCTCTCCCGCTGGTGGTCGCCCGATCGCCACAGCGATCGCCGCCCCACCCTGCTGGCGCGCAACGCAATCACGCGGGCCTTCCGCCGTTGGTTCGGGGACCAGGGCTTCGTGGAGGTGGAGGCCGCCGCCCTGCAGGTCTCGCCGGGAAACGAGGCGCATCTGCACGCTTTCGCGACGCAGGCCCTGACCACCGCCGGCGATCTGGCTCAGCAGCTCTATCTGCACACCTCGCCCGAGTTCGCCTGCAAGAAGCTGCTGGCGGCGGGCGAGACGCGGATCTTCGATTTCGCCCGGGTCTGGCGCAATCGTGAGCGCGGCCCCCTGCATCATCCCGAGTTCACCCTGCTGGAGTGGTATCGCGCCGACGCACCCTACGAGACCCTCATGGCGGACTGCGCCTCGCTGCTGGCCCTGGCGGCGGAGACCGCGGGCGCGCGCTTGCTGGCCTGGCGCGGCGAGACCGCCGATCCCTTCGCCGAACCGGAGCGCCTGACCCTGGCGGAGGCCTTCGACCGGTTCGCCCAAATCGACCTGCTGGCCACGGTCGAGGCCGACGGCGCGACCGACGGGGCGGCCCTGGCGGCGGCGGCGCGGGCCGCGGGCGTGCGCGTGGCCGAGGACGACACCTGGGCCGACGTCTTCAGCCGCGTGCTGGTTGAGCGGGTGGAGCCGTTCCTCGGCATGGGCCGGCCGACGATCCTCTGCGAGTATCCGATCCCGGAGGCGGCCCTTGCGCGGCCGAAGCCCTCGGACCCGCGGGTGGCCGAGCGTTTCGAGCTCTATGCCTGTGGCGTGGAACTGGCCAACGCGTTCGGCGAACTGACCGACGCCGGCGAGCAGCGCCGCCGCCTGCTGTCCGAGATGGACGAGAAGCAGCGGGTCTATGGCGAGCGCTATCCGCTCGACGAGGACTTCCTGGCGGCGCTCGCCCAGATGCCCCAGGCCTCCGGCTCGGCGCTCGGCTTCGATCGCCTCGTCATGCTGGCGACGGGCGCGTCGCGGATCGAACAGGTGCTCTGGACGCCGGTCGCCGAAGCGCCCTGAGATTGCCCTGCCCGCCGGTTTCCGTCATAGGCCGACGCCCATGACGACCGCCGCCCTCAAGACCCCGCAAGACCTGGTCCGCGCCGGCCTGGCGCCGGCCGAGCGGCTGCCCGAGCTTGAGGCGGTCGCCGCGCGCTATGCGGTCGCGGTCACCCCGCATCTGGCCGGCCTGATCGACCCGGCCGATCCGAACGATCCCATCGCCCTGCAGTTCGTCCCCCAGGCCGCCGAGCTCGCGCCCGATCCTGTCGAGACGGCCGACCCCATCGGCGACGAAGCCCACAGCCCCGTGGCGGGGATCGTCCACCGCTATCCGGATCGGGTGTTGCTCAAGGCCACCCATACCTGCGCCACCTATTGCCGGTTCTGCTTTCGGCGCGAGATGGTCGGGCCGAGCGGCCATGGCAATCTGAGCCCGACCGAGCTGGATGCGGCCTTCGACTACATCGCCGGCCACCCCGAGATCTGGGAGGTGATCCTCACCGGCGGCGACCCGTTCGTGCTGTCGCCGCGCCGCATCCGCGACCTGATGACCCGCCTCGCGCAGATCGAGCACGTGAGGATCGTGCGCTTCCATACCCGCGTGCCGGCGGTCGATCCCGCCGCGGTGACCGACGAGCTGGTGGCGGCGCTGAAGTCCGGCGGCCAGACCGTCTATGTCGCCCTGCACGCCAACCATCCGCGGGAAATGACGCTGGAAGCCCGCGCCGCCTGCGCCCGGATGATCGACGCCGGCATCCCGATGCTCAGCCAGACCGTGCTGCTGAAGGGCGTCAATGACGACCCGCAGGTGCTTGGCGCCCTGATGCGGGCCTTCGTCGAGGCCCGGATCAAGCCCTACTACCTGCACCACGGCGACCTCGCGCCCGGCACCGCCCACCTGCGCACCTCGATCGCGGACGGCCAGGCGCTGATGCGCGCCATGCGCGGCCGCTATTCGGGCCTCTGCCAGCCGACCTATGTGCTCGATATCCCAGACGGCCACGGCAAGGTCCCGGTCGGCCCGGACTATCTGGCGACCGAAGGCCGGGTCGAGGACCCGCGCGGCGCGACCCACGCCTACCCGCCCGTCCGCTAGCCCCGCGGCGCGCGGCGGCGTATGAGCAGGCCATGAAATTCACCTCCGGCTCCTCCAACGGCGGCCAGCCCAAATCCGGCCAACCCAAGGCGGGCCAGCCCGGCCAGGGCGGCTTCCGGGTCAGCTATTCCCTGTCGTCGAACATCAAGCCGGCGCGTGACGCCGCGGCCGACGCGCGGCGCCTGCAGGCGGTCGGCGAGGCCGCCCAGGCCGGCGACATGGACCGCGCCATCGTGCTCGCCGAAGCGGCCCTGGCCGAGGGCCAGGAACATCCGATGCTGCTCAGCCTCTCGGCCCTGCGGCTGGAGCGCGAGAACCGTCTGCCGGAGGCCCTGATCCGCCTGCACCGCGCCCGCGAGATCGCCCCGCACGACATCGGCGCGCTCAATGCCCTGGGCCTCTGCCTGCATCGCCTGTAGCGCCCCGGCGAGGCGCTGGAGGTCTTCGACGCCCTGATCGCGGTCAACCCGGACCTGCCCTTCGCCCATGCCAATCGCGGCATGGCGTTGCAGGCGGCCGGCCGCCTGGACTGGGCCGAGGAGTCCTTCCGTCGCGCCCTGTCGCTCGCGCCCGGCCATCCGATCGCGCTGGGGGGCCTCGCCGCCATCGCCAGCCGCAAGGGCGACCATGCCCGGGCCAGGGACCTGGCGCTGCAGGTCCTCAAGATCGAACCCAACCTCCCCGACCCGACCATGAGCCTGGCCCGCGCCGAGGTCGCCCTGGGCGATGCGTCAGGCGCGGAAGGGCGTCTGCACGCCCTGCTGGCCGATCCCCGGCTGACGCCGGTCGAACAGGCCGACGCCTGGAACCTGCTCGGCGACATCCTTGACGCCCGGGGCGACGCCGCGGCCGCGTTCGACGCCTATCGCACCTGCAACGACCTGCTGCACGACGCCTATGCCGAGCGCTTCGCGACCCATCTCAGCGCCGCCGACTTCGCGCGCGGCATGACCCGCTGGTTCGCGACTGGCGACGCGTCGACCTGGAAGGCCCGATCCGCCGCCGCGCCCCATCCCGACGCGCCGGCGAGCCACGTCTTCCTCATCGGCTTCCCCCGCTCCGGCACGACCCTGCTGGAGGTGGCGCTCGCCGGCAGCGCCGACGTGGTCACGCTGGAGGAGCAGGAGGCCCTGGCCGAGGGCGTCCGCCGCTTCCTGCGCGAGCCGTCCGACCTCACCGCCCTGGCCCGCGCCTCCGAGGCCGATCTCGAAGCGGTCCGCGGCGCCTACTGGACGGACGTCCGCGCCGCCGGCTGCGAGCCGGCCGGCAAGGTGTTCATCGACCGCTATCCGCTCAACACCCTGAAGCTGCCGCTGATCGCGCGCCTGTTCCCTGACGCCAAGATCCTGTTCGCCGTGCGCGACCCGCGCGACGTGGTCTGGAGCTGCTATCGCCGCCGCTTCCAGATGAGCTCGCCGATGTACCAGTTCCTCACCCTGGAAGGCGCCGCGGCCTTCTACGACGCCACCTTCGCCATGAAGGCCAGGCTCGACGAGGTTCTGCCGCTGAACCAGCGCGTGGTGCGTCACGAAGACCTGCTCGCCGATTTCGAGGGCGAGATGCGCGCCATCTGCGGCTTCATCGGCGTCGAGTGGCGCGAGACCATGCGCGATGTCGCCGCCCGCACCGCCGATCGCGCGATCGCGACGCCCTCGACCGCCCAGCTCGCCCGTGGCCTCAACAGCGACGGGGCGGGCGCGTGGCGACGCCAGGCCGGGCCGATGGCGCCGGCCCTGCCGATCCTGGCGCCCTGGGTCGAGCGCCTGGGCTACGGCGCCTAGCCGACCACGTCGGTGTCGGGGCGGTCGTGGCCGTCGGCGTGCTCGGTGCGCCAGACCCCGTCGGCGCCTTCGTACTGGATTTCCTCGGTCTGGCCGGGCACGCGCTGCTCGCGGGCCACGCGCTTGGCGGTCCTGAGCGCGGCTTCACGCGTCGGAAAGGTCTCGGAATAGACCCCGTCCGCGCGATAGGCCCAGCCGCCGTCGTGCTCGACCACCTGATAGACCACGTGCGTCATGGGTTGGCTCTCCTCTAGGCGCCGACCGGAGCGACGGCGGTGGTGACGATCTTCGCGCCGGCCGTCAGCAGCCGGTGGAT
>CAMFHW010000361.1 GCA_945952175.1 uncultured Phenylobacterium sp.
ACCTAGAGGGAGTTGACGCCCGCTCTCCCGCGCCGCACAAACCGCGCGCAATTCAAACCCCTGTTTGGAACGGGAGACTTCGATGGCGGACATCCGCTTTGACGGCAAGGTGGCGATCGTCACGGGCGCGGGCGGCGGCCTGGGCCGCCAGCATGCGCTGGAGCTGGCGCGCCGCGGCGCCAAGGTGGTGGTCAACGACCTGGGTGGCTCGATGGACGGCTCGGGCGGCTCGTCCGCCGCCGCCGACGCCGTGGTGGCCGAGATCAAGGCCGCCGGCGGTGAGGCCATCGCCAACGGTTCGTCGGTGACCGACGACGCGGGCGTCGCCCTGATGGTCAAGCAGGCCATGGACGCCTGGGGCCGCATCGACATCCTGATCGCCAACGCCGGCATCCTGCGCGACAAGTCGTTCGCCAAGATGGAGATGAGCGACTTCGAGCTGGTCCTGAACGTCCACCTGATGGGCACCGTGAAGCCCACCAAGGCGGTCTGGGAGATCATGCGCGAGCAGAACTACGGCCGCATCGTGGTGACCACCTCGTCGAGCGGCATGTACGGCAATTTCGGCCAGTCGAACTACGGCGCGGCCAAGCTCGGCATCATCGGCTTCATGAACACCATCAAGCTCGAGGGCCAGAAGAACAACATCCACATCAACGCCATCAGCCCGGTGGCCGCGACGCGGATGACCGAGAACCTGATGCCCCCCGCGGTGCTGGAGAAGCTGAAGCCGGAATACGTGACCCCCGGCGTCGTCTATCTCTGCTCGGAAGAAGCCCCGACCGGCGCGATCCTGACCGCCGGCGCCGGCGCCTTCGCCATGACCCGCCTCTTCGAGACCGAGGGCGTCTATCTCGGCGAGGGCGGTCTGTCAGTCGAGGAAGTCCGCGACAACTGGGCCAAGATTTCCGACCCGGCGGGCCAGCAGGCCTATTTCAACGGCGGCGAGCAGAGCGGGAAGTTCTTCCGCAAGATGCAGGGCGGCTGAGCTTAGGCCTCATCGCCAGACGTTCGAGGGCCCCCGCCACCGCGGGGGCCCTTTTTCGTGCGCGCAAGCTTGGCCGGAACATCGGCGCGCGACAGGCGTTCGGCAGCCGTCGGAATGAGGGCGCGCAGATGACATCGCCGAACGAGACGACATCCCCGAACGACCGGGCGGGCCGGCTGGCCGAGGTCCGGAACCTGAAGATGGCGCGATCGGCCCACGCCTATGTGCGGGGCTCGACCGCCAAGTTCTACGAGTGGCTGAAGGCGGGCGCCGTCGCCCTGCCGGAGGGGCCGCCCGTCTGGATCTGCGGCGACTGCCACGTCGGCAATCTGGGGCCGCTGGCCGACCGGCGCGGCAAGGTGGCGGTGCAGATCCGCGACCTGGACCAGACGGTGATCGGCAACCCGGCTCATGACCTCGTACGCCTCGGCCTCTCCCTCGCCTCGGCGGCGCGGGGCTCGGACCTGCCCGGCGTGGTGACGGCGAAGATCCTGGAGCAGCTGATGGCCGGCTACGAGGCCGCGCTCGAAGGCGAGTTCGGCGAGAAGGGCGACCGGCCCGACAGCATCCAGGCGCTGCTGGACCACTCGACCCGTCGCCGCTGGCGGCACCTGGCGGCCGAGCGCCTGGACACGGTCGAGCCGAAGATCCCGCTCGGGAAGAAGTTCTGGGCGCTTACCGGCCAGGAGCGACGGGCGCTGAAGGCGCTGTTCGAGGACACCGCCGTCCACGACCTCATCACGCACCTGCAGGGTCGCGGCGGCGACGCGTCCGTGCAGTTGGTGGACGCCGCCTATTGGATGAAGGGCTGCAGCTCGTTGGGCCGGCTGCGGTTCGCCGCCATGCTGCGCGTGGGCGAAGGCAAGAAGGCGTCGCTGTGCCTGGTCGACATCAAGGAGGCCGCGACCGCGGCGGCGCCCCGCAGCGCCAAGGCGCCGATGCCGCGCGACAACGCCCAGCGGGTGGTGGCGGGGGCGCGGGCCCTGTCGCCGCATCTGGGCGAGCGGATGGTGGCCGCGCGCCTGCTCGATCGGGGCGTGGCGCTGCGCGAACTGATGCCACAGGACCTGAAGATCGAGATCGACCAGCTCACCCAGGCCGACGCCATGGCTATGGCGTTCTACCTCGCCGGCGTGGTCGGCCGAGCGCATGGGCGGCAGATGGACGAGGCCGAGCAGCGCGCCTGGCGGGCCGAGCTGGCGCGGGCGCGGCCGGCGAATTTCGAGGCGCCGAACTGGCTGTGGTCCAGCGTCGTATCTCTGCTCGCCGTGCACGAGGAGGCCTATCTCGAGCACTGCCGCAGGTTCGCGCTCGCCCACGCGGCGTGACCCCAGGTCGCGGCGGTCTTTCGGCGAAGTAATATTTATCCGCTTGCGCGCGCCTGGGTGATCGCGCGTAACCTAAGGAAGGCCCAGCGCCCTGAAGAGGCGCGCCCCCAGGAGGAAAGCGGTTTGTCCGACGCCCGTAGCGCCGCGAAGCGGTTGTCCCTGCCCGCCATTCTGGCCTTCGCCGGCACCAGCCTGCCGGTCGCGGGCCTCGCGGTCGCGATTTCGGTCCAGCTCCCACGCTATTTCGCGAGCCATCTGGGCGTCAGCCTGGCGGTGGTCGGCGCGGCCTTCGGCACGGTGCGGGCCATCGACATCTGGCTGGACCCGATGCTGGGCCTGGCCATGGACCGCACCCGCACGCGCTGGGGCCGCTATCGCTTGTGGATGATCGCCGGCGCCCCGATCCTGATGGGCGCGCTCTATATGCTGTTCTTCGCACCGGAGGGGGCGACGAGCCTCTATCTGATCGGCTGGCTGCTGGTCATGTATCTGGGGCTGTCGATCCTGACCTTGTCGCACTCGGCCTGGGCGGCGACGCTGGCCACCAGCTACCAGGAGCGATCGCGCATCTTCGGCGTGCTGGCCGCGGTCGGCGTGGCCGGGGCGGTGGCCGTGCTGGCCATCCCGATCATCTGGGCCAAGAACCACACCGACGCCGAGGGCGTGCAGGCCATGGGCTGGTTCGTGATCGCGCTGATCCCCTTCGCCGTGGCCGCGGTGGTGGCCCGCACGCCAGAGCGGATCACCCGCGACTCCCACGATCACTTCAAGCTCTCGGACTACGGCAAGCTGTTCACGCGCGGCAACGTGCTGCGCATCCTGGCCGCCGACCTGTGCGTGACCCTGGGCCCGGGCTGGATGGCCGCCCTCTACCTGTTCTTCTTCAAGGACTCGCGGGGCTTCACCACCACCCAGGCCAACTTCCTGCTGATGCTCTACATCCTGGCGGGCTTCGTCGGCGCGCCGGTCACGGCCTGGCTCGCAAACCGGGTCAGCAAGCACTGGGCGCTGATCGTCAACACCACCCTCTATTCGCTGGGCCTGACCAGCCTGATGTTCATGCCCAAGGGCAATGTGCTGGCCGTCGTGCCGGTGATGGTGATCCTGGGCGCCCTGGCCTCCGGCTTCGGGGTGATGATCCGCGCGATCACCGCCGATATCGGCGACGAGATCCGGCTGGAGGGCGGCAAGGAGCAGATCGGCCTGCTCTATGCGCTCACCAACGCCACCACCAAGGTGGCGGGCGCCTTCTCGATCTTCCTGACCTTCAACGTGCTCGCCCGGGTCGGCTACAACGCCAAGGAGGGCGCGGTGAACACGCCGGCTCAGATCCACGGCCTGGAGTTGGCCTATCTGATCGGACCTGTGGTCTTCGTCATGCTCGGGGGCGCCTGCTTCATCGGCTACAAGCTGGGCGCCGAGCGCCACGCCGAGATCCGCCGCCAGCTCGAGGAACGCGACGCCCAATACGACGAGGCGCCGGTGATCGAGACCTTGACCGCGGAAGGCACGGCGACCGTCAAGACCTGATCGGGCCTTGCGAGTCGGGCCGGCAAAGGGTCTGTTGTCTCGATTAGGTCCCGCGGGACCCAAGAGACTTTTCACGTATCCCTTTCGTCGGCGCGTTCGCGCGCGCCAGATTTTCGAGGCTTGGTTCTAGATGGCCAGTTCCCCTTCCCCCGCCCGAGCCGGGGGCAGCCGGCTTTCCTTTCCCGTCGTCAGCGCCTTCGGTTCGACCGCCGCGCCGATCGCCGCCATCGCCCTGGTCATGGGCGTCTACCTGCCGCACTTCTTCTCCAGCTATATCGGCCTCAGCCTGGGCGCCGTGGGCGCGGCCTTCGGGATCGTGCGGGTGCTCGACCTCGCGGTGGACCCACTGCTGGGCATGGCGATGGACCGCACCCGCTCGCGGCTCGGCCGCTACCGGCCCTGGCTGATCCTCGGCGCGCCGATCGTGATGGTCGCCGTCTATATGCTGTTCATGGCCAAGCCCGGGATGAGCTTCGGCTACCTGATCGTCTGGCTCCTGGTGCTCTATCTGGGCGTCTCGATCCTGACGCTGGCCCAAGCCGCCTGGGGCGCGGCGCTGGCCACCGACTATCATGACCGCAGCCGCGTCTATGGCGCGATCCAGGCGGTCGGCGTGATCGGCTCGGTGCGGCCGACGCTGAAATTGCTATTCGACAGGGTTGCCGCCAAGGCCGACACGGCGTTTTTCGACAAGGTCACCGGCGAGCGGCACAAGTGGAACGACAAGATCAACAAGCAGGCCGACATCGCGCGCAGCAAGGACCGTATCCATCCGCAGGCGGTGGCACGCATGGTCAGCGATCACGCGACGCGCGATGCCACTTTTGTCTTCGATACCGGACTGAACACGCTCTGGTCCGCCAACTGGGTTCGCCAGAGCGGCAACCAGCGCATTGTCGGCTCATACAACAACGCGGCCGTCGGCACGGCAGTCGCCATGGCCAACGGCATTCAGG
>CAMFHW010000362.1 GCA_945952175.1 uncultured Phenylobacterium sp.
GTCCCGGCGACGAAGCGCTTGGGGGCCGCGCCGAGGAAATGGTGCCAGCCGATCAGGAATACAACCCCGGCCGGGTTGGTGATCATCCAGGGCTGGGTGAGGAAGCCCCAGCCCAGTCGCGCCGAGCCGTCGATCCAGATCAGGGTGAGACCCAGCAGGAAGGCCACCACCATCGCCGGGCCCATGATGATTCGATAGAGCTTCAGCTCCATGGTCTGGAAGGTCTTGTCCATCTCCGAGCCGGGCACGGCGTCGGCGTGGTAGGCGAACAGGCGGGGCAGGTACATGATCCCCGCCATCCAGGCGATCACCGCGATGATATGCAGGCCGCGGACCAGATCGTACCATTTCATGCGCCGGGTCCCTCCAGGGTCAGTTCGCGCGATCGGCCAGGCGCTTGGCGCACTTGCCATGTCCCACCGGGCAGAGCCAGGCGCCGTCCGGCCCCACCGCCGACTCAACGGACAGCGCAGCTTGAGCCGCCTTGGCCAGGGTGTCGATGAAGCCCGTGTCCACGCCCAGCGCCGGGACCCTCAGATAGGGCGCGCATCCGGCCTCCTTCGCCAGGTGCGCATATTCGTGGTCGAGCTCGACCAGGGTTTCCACATGCTCGGAGACGAAGGCGATCGGCACGACGATGGCGCCCTTGCCCTCGGCGCCCGCTCGACGGATCTCGGTATCGGTCGAAGGCTCCAGCCACTTCAGCCGCCCGACCCGGCTCTGGTAGCAGACCCGCCAGTCGGCCAGCTCCGGCAGCCGCGCGGCGATGGCGGCGGCTCCCGCCTCGACCTGGGCTTGGTAGGGATCCCCGTCGGCGACGATCTTCTCCGGCAAGCCATGGGCGGAGAACAGCAGCCGCGCGTTCGACGGCTTGCCGGCCTTCTCCCAGGTGGTGCGGATCGCGGCCACATGGGCCTCGACCAGATCGTTCGCGGTCGGATAGCAGCAGACCGCCCGTGTCCGGCCAGGGCCGGCATAGGCTTCATGCCAGGCCTTCAGCGACGACGCGGTCGTGGTGGTCGAGTACTGCGGATAGAGTGGCAGCAGCACCAGTTCGTCCGGCGCGAAGGCGGCCACCTCGCGCGCCGTCTCTTCCGCGAAGGGCTTCCAGTAGCGCATGGCGATGAACACCCGCGTCTCGTCACCAGGTCGCTCGGCGTTCAGCCGGGCCTGCAGCGCCTGGGCCTGCTTGCGGGTCTCCGGCAGCAGGGGCGAGCCGCCGCCCATGATCGCGTAATTGGCCTGGGCCGTCTTTTCGCGGGTGGTCGAGATCAGGGCCGCCAGCGGATAGCGGGCGATCGCCGGCAGGGTGATGATCGCTGGGTCCCTGAACAGGTTGAACAGGAACGGCCGCACGGCTTTGGGCCCATCCGGGCCACCCAGATTGAACAGGACGACGGCGATCTTCGTCACGTCGCGGCCCGCATCAATTGCCCGTCACGCGCCGGATCGCGCGCTCGATGTTCTCGACAGGCGTGTCCGGCAGCACCCCGTGACCGAGGTTGAAGATATAGGGCCCGTCGTTCCACTGGGCGATCAGGCCGTCGATCCGCGCGTCCAGGGCCGGGCCGCCGGCGCGCAGCAGCAGGTTGTCCAGCGCCCCCTGAATGGTCTTGCCGCCATCCTGGATCCGCTGGCCCATCACCGCCGAGGCCTGGGTGTCCAGCGCCACGGCTTCGACCGGCACGCGGGCGGCGTAGGTCTCGACCAGGGCGCCGGCCCCGCGCGGGAAGCCGATGAACGGGGTGTCGATCCCGGCCGCGCGCACCTTCTCGATGATGGCGGTGTGCGGCTTGACCACGATCCGCTCGAACACGTCCTCGGCCAGGTGCTCGGCCCAGCTCTCGAACAGCTTCAGAACCTGGGCGCCCGACTTCGCCTGCATGACCAGGTAACGCGCCGTGGCTTCGACCAGCACGTCCAGCAGGGCGTCCAGCTCGTCCGGGTGCTGGTAGGCATAGGTCCGCGCCGCCGAGCGGTCCGACCCGCGGCCCTCCAGCATGTAGGTCGCCACGGTCCAGGGCGCGCCCGCGAAGCCGATCAGGGCCCGCTCGGGCTCCAGCTTGGCCCGCACGATCTTCAGGGTCTCGCCGATCTCGGCCAGCCGGCCGGTGGAGGCCTCGACCTGATCGGCCATGGCCTCGATCGGCGGCAACGGGCCGAGCCGCGGGCCCTCGCCGGTCTCGAACCAGACCTTCTGGCCGAGCGCCCGGGGGATCAGCAGGATGTCGGCGAACACGATGGCCGCATCCAGCGGGAAGCGACGCATGGGCTGCAGGGTCGCCTCGGCCGCCATCTCCGGATCGTGGCAGAACGAGATGAAGTCCTGCGCCCGCGTGCGCAGTTCGCGATACTCGGGCAGGGACCGGCCCGCCTGGCGCATGAACCAGACGGGCGGACGATCCAGGGTCTCGCCGGCGAGGGCGCGCAACAGGCGCGGCGTGGTGGGCTCGGACATGGCGGTCCTTAAACCGCCTTCCCCTCGCGCGCTCAAGCCTGGCCTTGGGCCTGGCCAGCCCTCTTCCTTTCTAAAATTAAGATTCTGATTGGAAGTGGCAGGGGTAGGCCTGTCGATCCTGGGGGCGAATCTGCGGGCGGCGCCCGCTGCAAACCCTTGTTCCCCAAGGCCTGGACCGGATTCGAGTCGTCTGAATCCCGCCCCTGTGAGTCCTGGGGATTACGATTAACGCCTTGGTAAGGTTTAACCTTTCGTTAACGCTTGCGGGCGCCGGGCGCGTATGGAGGACGCCTTCCCCTTAACCCTTCCTTAAGTCTTATGAACAGCCTTGGCCGTGCGCCGAGCGGGTGGACGGGCGTCGCGCAAAGCGGGCGATCCATCCCCCCAATTCCTGGCCGCGCCGGCGAAGCGGGATTTCTCCCCAATCCGGTCCGGCTTCGTTAAGAAGGTTTCGACTCCTTTCTCCCCAGGAATCTTTCGTCGCACCCTACCGAGCCCGAATGACCACCGCCGCCTCGCGCTTCGCCACCTATTTCCATGTGCATCTGGTTTCGGACTCCACCGGCGAGACCCTGAACGCCATGGCCCGCGCCGTTTGCGCCCGGTTCGACAATGTCCTGCCGATCGAGCACATCTACGCCCTGGTCCGCTCGCCCCGACAGCTCGAACGCGCGCTCACCGACATCGAGGCCGCGCCCGGCGTGGTGATCCACACCATCGTTGACGACCAGCTCCGCTCGGCCCTGGAGGAGGGGTGCCGCCGGCTCGACATGACCTGCATCGCCGCCCTCGACCCGCTGGTCTCGTCGCTGTCGCGCTATCTGGGCGCCTCGATCTCGCGCCGCGTCGGCGCCCAGCACAATCTCGACAACGACTATTTCAACCGCATGGACGCGCTGAACTACGCGATCGGCCATGACGATGGCCAGGGCGGCCAGGATCTCGACCAGGCCGACGTCGTGCTGGTCGGCGTCTCGCGGACCTCCAAGACCCCGACCTGCATCTATCTCGCCCACCGGGGTGTGCGCGCCGCCAACGTCCCGCTCGTGCCCGGCCGGCCGATCCCGGACAAGCTGCACAATCTGAAGAACGCCCTGATCGTCGGCCTGACGGTCTCGCCCGACCGGCTGATCCAGATCCGCCGCAACCGGCTGCTGTCGCTGAAGGAGGACCGGGCCTCGTCCTATACCGACGTCGACGCGGTCCGTGACGAGATCGTCCAGGCCCGCCGCCTCTATGAGCGCCAGGGCTGGCCGGTGATCGACGTCACCCGCCGCAGCGTCGAGGAGACGGCCGCGGCGGTGCTGAACCTGCTGCATGGCGGCCATGGCCAGATCGAGGTGCTGGGATGAGCGATCCCATCATCCTGGCCTCGAAGAGCGCCGCGCGCACCGCCGTCCTGCGCGGCGCGGCGATCCCGTTCGAGACCGCCATCTCCGGCGTCGACGAGGACGCGGTGAAGACCGCCCTGCTAGCCGAAGGGTCCGGCGCCCGGGAGATCGCCGACGCACTGGCCGAACTGAAGGCGGTGAAGATCTCCGCCGGGCGCCCCGGCTTCGTGATCGGCGCGGACCAGACCCTGGAGTTCGAAGGCAAGCTCTACGACAAGGCCGAGACGGTGGAGGCCGCGCGCGAACGGCTCCGGCTCCTGCGTGGCAAGCCGCACAAGCTCCACTCGGCGGTGGTGGTGGCCAGGGACGGGGCGCCGATCTGGCGCGAGATCGTCTCGGCGACGCTCACCATGCGCGAGTTCTCCGACGCCTTCCTGGAGAACTACCTGGCCACGGAAGGCGAGGCGGCCCTGGGCTCGGTCGGCTGCTACCGGCTGGAAGGCCCCGGCTCGCAACTGTTCGCCAGGATCGAGGGCGACTATTTCGCGATCCTCGGCCTGCCCCTGCTCGGCCTGCTCGACCTGCTGCGCCGCCACGGAGTGGTCGCCTCGTGAGCCTCAGCGGCAAGACCCTGGTGGCCGGGGTGGTCGGCCAGCCGATCGCCCACTCGATGAGCCCGGTCCTGCACAATGCCTGGATCGCCGCGGCCGGGCTGGACGCGGTCTATGTCCCCTTCGCGGTCACCGAGCCCGGATTCCCCAGTTTGGTCGCCGGCCTGCGCGGCGGCTCGGTCCGCGGCCTGAACGTGACCTTGCCCTTCAAGCTGCTGGCGCTCGACGCCGCCGACCAGGTCTCGGCGCGCGCGGCCCTGGCGGGCGCGGCCAACGTCCTGGTCTTCAGGACCGACGGCCAGATCCTCGCCGACAACACCGATGGCCTGGGCCTGCTCGCCGCCTTCGCCGAACAGGCGCCGGGCTTCGATCCCAAGGCCGGGCC
>CAMFHW010000363.1 GCA_945952175.1 uncultured Phenylobacterium sp.
CGAGATTGCCTCTTGTCTCGTGGGCTCGGAGATGTGTATAAGAGACAGCGCATGGCCACCGAGGTCATTCCCGCCCCGGGCGTGCGGCCCGACTCGGCCCTGCGCGCCGCCCTGATGGCCTCCCTGGGCGACGAGACGCCCGAGGGCCGTTCGATCCTCGAGCTCGCCCGGAACCAGGGCCTGGTCGCCGAGGCCCCGGCCGGCGCCGACGTCATCGCCTTTTCCGCCACCACCCGCCAGTCCGGCCTCGACGCCGACGGCAAGTCCTGGCGCAAGGGCGCGGTCGACGCGGTCCTGCGCACGGTCGGCCTGCAAGCCTCGCAGATGCCGGCCGAGGTGGCCGCCGCCGTCGACCGCATCGCCCGCTCGGGCGGCACGCCCCTGGCGGTCAGCGAGAACGGCGCCCTGGTCGGTGTCATCCACCTGAAGGACGTCGTGAAGCCCGGCGTGAAGGAACGCTTCGCCGACCTGCGCCGCATGGGCCTGCGCACCGTGATGATCACCGGCGACAACCCGGTCACCGCCGCGGCCATCGCTTCCGAAGCCGGCGTCGACGACTTCCTCGCCGAGGCCACGCCGGAGGACAAGCTGCGCCTGATCCGCGAGGAGCAGGCTAAGGGTCGGCTGGTCGCCATGTGTGGCGACGGCGCCAATGACGCCCCCGCCCTGGCCCAGTCCGATGTCGGGGTGGCGATGCAGACCGGCGCCCAGGCCGCCCGCGAGGCCGGCAACATGGTCGACCTCGACAGCGACCCGACCAAGCTCATCGAAATCGTCGAGGTCGGAAAGCAGATGCTGATCACCCGCGGGGCGCTCACCACCTTCTCGGTCGCCAACGACGTGGCCAAGTATTTCGCCATCATCCCGGCGATCTTCGTCACCTCCCTGCCGGCGCTGGGCGCCATGAACATCATGGCCCTGTCGAGCCCGAAGAGCGCGATCCTCTCGGCGGTGATCTTCAACGCCGTGGTCATCGTCTTCCTGATCCCGCTGGCCTTGCGCGGCGTGAAATACCGGGCGATCGGCGCCGCGCGCCTGCTGTCCCGCAACCTGACGATCTACGGCCTGGGCGGCATCGTCGCCCCCTTCGTCGGCATCAAGATTGTCGACCTGATCGTCTCGGCCCTGCACCTGGCCTGAGGAGACACCTGATGCTTTCCCTCCTGCGTCCCGCCCTGGCCCTCACGGTGCTCTTCACCCTGGTCCTCGGCGTCGCCTATCCCCTGGCGGTCACCGGCCTCGGCCAGGCCGCCTTCCCGGTCCAGGCCGGCGGCAGTCTGGTCCGCGTCGACGGCAGGGTCGTGGGCTCGGCCCTGCTGGCCCAGGGCTTCGCAAAGCCCCAGTACCTGCATCCCCGCCCGTCGGCCGCCGGGACCAACGGCTACGACGCCTCGAACTCCTCCGGCTCGAACCTTGGCCCGCTGAACCCCGACCTCGCCAAGCGGGTCGCCGACAGCGCCCAGGCCCTGGCGAAGGACGGGACGAGCGTCATCACCGCCGACGCCGTCACCACCTCGGGCTCCGGCCTCGACCCCGACGTCTCGCCCCAGAACGCCTACGCCCAGGTGCGCCGCATCGCTCGGGTTCGGCAGGTTTCGGAAGACGCCGTAACCCACCTGATCGCCTCCAATATCTCGCCGCGCTGGCTCGGGATCTTCGGCCAGCCCCGGGTCAATGTGCTGGCGGTCAATCTGGCCCTCGACGCCCGCTATCCCTTGGGTCACGCTCCCGCTTCATGAGCCCCGACGAACCTCCAAGGCCGGACCCGGACGCCCTGCTCGCGGCCGCCGGCCGGTCGGGCCAGGGTCGGCTGAAGGTGTTCCTCGGCATGGCCCCGGGGGTCGGCAAGACCTACGAGATGCTCCGCGCCGCCCGCCGCCGAAAGGCAGAGGGCGGCGACGTCGTGGTGGGCGTGGTCGAGACCCACGGCCGCCGCGAGACCCAGTCCCTGCTGCGCGGCCTCGACGTCATGCCCCGAGCCCCGATCGAGTACCGCGGCCGCACCCTGCTGGAGTTCGACCTCGACGGCGCCCTGGCCCGCAAGCCCGGCCTCCTGCTGGTCGACGAATACGCCCACGACAATGTCCCGGGATCCCGCCACGCCAAGCGCTGGCAGGACGTCGCCGAGCTGCTCGCCGCCGGCATCGACGTCTGGACCACGCTCAACGTCCAGCACCTGGAGAGCCTGCTGGAGGTGGTCTGGAAGATCACCGGCGTACGTCAGCGCGAGACCGTCCCGGACGGCGCCCTCGAGCGCGCCGACGACATCGAGCTGATCGACATCACGCCCACCGAGCTGCGCGAGCGCATGGCCGAGGGCAAGGTCTATGTCGGCGAGACCGCCCAGCTCGCCGCCGAGCGGTTCTTCAAGCCCGAGAACCTGACCGCCCTTCGCGAACTGGCCCTGCGCCGCGCAGCCCAGGCCGTCGACGACCAGCTGATGGGCGCGATGAAGGCCGCCGGGGTCCAGGGTCCCTGGGCCGCGGGCGAGCGCATCCTGGTCATGATCGGCCCTGACGCCCAGGCCGCCGCCCTGGTCCGCGCCGGCCGCCGCCTCTCCGACATGATGATGGACGCGCCCTGGACCGTGGCCCACGTCGAGCGGCCCAACGCGCCAGCCCCGTCCCCCGTGGCGTCCGCCCGCCTCAACGAAGCCCTGAAGCTCGCCGATCAGCTCGGCGCCGCCACCGTGGTCCTGACCGGCGATGACCTGGTGACCGCCGTCCTCGACTATTCCCGGCTCAACAACGTCACCCAGATCGTGGTCGGCAAGTCGGCCCGGCCCGAGGCCCGCCTGCCCCGCCGCTCCCTGATCCAGGCGCTGCTTAAGGAAGCCAACGGCGCGGCGCTGCACATCATCACCGACCCGGCCGAGCCCTCGCCTCCGCCGCTTCGGCCGCCGATCCGTTGGCGCAACCTGCCCTGGCTTCAGCACCTCGGCGTGGTGGGTATCGTCGGCGCCGCCGCCGCCTTCGCCGCCCTGGTCGACCGCTATACCGACAACGCCAACCTCGCGATGATCTTCATGGTCGCCGTGCTGGTCAGCGGCATCGCCTACGGCCTGTGGCCGGCCCTGACCGCCGCCGCGCTCTCGGCCTTCATCTACAACTTCTTCTTCCTCGAGCCCCGGCTCACGGTCTTCATCGGCCATCCGACCGACGTCCTGACCTTCGCGGTGTTCTTCGCCGCCGCCGTGGTGACGGGCTGGCTGACGGGGCGGGTCCGCGACCAGACCTCCGCGGTCGCCCGCCGCGCCTCGGCCGTCGCCGCCCTGTTGGCCTCCAGCCGCCGTCTCTCGGCCACCTCCGACCCGACCGCCGCCGCCCAGGCCCTGGCCGACCAACTCGCCGCCACCGCCGGCGGCGCGGCCGTGGTGCTGACGCCCGCCGAGGACGACATCGTGCTCACCGCCGCCTCGCCGCCGCTGGACGCCCTGAACTCGCTGGACATGACGGCCGCCCGCTGGGCCTGGGAAAAGGGCGAACCCGCCGGGGCCGGCACCGGCACCCTGCCCAACGCGGCCTGGACCTTCCGCCCGCTGCAGGGCGCCAAGGCCCGCGCCGGCGTCGCCGGCGTCGAGCCCCGCGCCGTGCAGGGCGAGGAGGACGCCCGCTTCGTCGGCGCCTTGCTGGACCAGGGGGCGGTCGCGCTTGAACGCGCCGAGTTCGCCGCCCAGGCCGCCGACGCCGCGGCCCTGCGCCGCTCCGACCGCCTGCGCTCGGCCCTGTTGAATTCGGTCAGCCACGACCTGCGCACCCCGCTGTCGACGGTGCTGGGCTCGGTCACCACCCTGATCGACTACGGCAAGAACCTCGACAAGGCGGTCCAGCGCGACCTGATGCTGTCGATCCGCGAGGAGGCCGAGCGGCTCAACCGCTATGTCGGCGATCTCCTGGACATGACCCGCCTGGAGGGCGGCGCCCTTGTCACCCGCCGCGAATGGGTCGACATCCGCGATGTCCTGCGCGCCGCCGTCGGCCAGGTGACGCGCCGGCTGGGCGAGCGGAAGGTCGAGCGCGACTTCCCGCCCGAGCTGACCATGGTCAAGGCCGACCCCTCGCTGCTGGAACAGGCCCTGGTGAACATTCTCGAGAACGCCATCGCCTACAGCCCCGACGGCTCGCGCATCGAGGTGGCCGCCTATGAGGACCGCACCAATGTGGTCATCTCCATCGAGGACGAAGGCCGGGGCATCCCGACCGCCGAGCTGGAGCGCGTGTTCGAGAAATTCCGCCGCATGGAGGAGGCCTCCGACCGTGGCAAGGGCGCGGGCCTGGGCCTGGCCATCTCCAAGGGCTTCGTCGAATCCATGGGCGGCCGCATCGCCGCCGCCTCCCCCATCCACGAGAACCATGGGACCCGCATCCTGATCAGCCTGCCCAAGGAGCGCGCCACCCCGGAGATGCTGCTGTGACCCTCCTTCGCCAAGGCTACGAAGGGCGCACCTCCCACCAAGCAGGACCCGTCCTGCGAAGCCCCGCCAGGAGCGAAGCAGGATGAGCGCCCACAAGCCGCGCGTGCTCGTCATCGACGACGAGCCGCAGATCCACCGTTTCCTGGGCCCAGCCCTGGAGGCCGCCGGCTACGAACCCGTCCGCGCCGACGATGCGGCCAGCGGCCTGCGCGAGATCGCCCGCAAGCCGCCGGACGCCGTGGTGCTCGACCTCGGCCTGCCCGACCTCGACGGCAAGGAAGCGCTGGAGAAGGCCCGCGCCTTCTATGACGGCCCGATCCTGATCCTGTCGGCCCGCGACAAGGAGACGGAAAAGATCGACGCC
>CAMFHW010000364.1 GCA_945952175.1 uncultured Phenylobacterium sp.
GTTCAAGAGGTGGTCGCGCACCTGGTCGCTGACCATGTCGATCAGCTTCTCGGTCACCGACATCGGCAGGGCCTGGCGATAGGCCACCGCCGCCAGCACTCGCTCGGAGCTCTCGAACCGCGAGATCACTTGCTGGAGGGTCCGCTCGGCGAAGTCGGCGTTGTCGTTGGCGCAGGCCGCCTCCACGGCGCGCTCCACCCCGTGCTCGACGATCGCGGCGGTCACGGTCTGCGACACCCGCGGACGCTTGGCGATCACCACCTGGCGCACCGGACCGCCCATGCGCACGATCTCGGCCAGGTCCGCGTCCGAGAACACCGGCGAGGCCGACAGGATCGGCAGGGCGATGCTTTCCACGTCCCGAGCCAGGCGCAGCGCCACGTCGCGCGGCACGATCGGCGAATTCTTGAGGGTCACCGCAAGCGCCCGGCGGACCAGTTCGGCGGCGTCCTCCGCCATCACCCGCAGGATCTCCTCGGCGCGGGCGCGGTCCTCGTCCGAAAGCCCGGTGCGGTCGATGGTGCGGCAGATCTTGTGGGCGGCCACGGCGCGTTCGTCCGGCGTCGCGCCCTTCACGAGCGTGCGGATATCGTCATCCGTCAGCGCCGCCCTGGTAGTCGACATGCCTACGTCCCCGCCCGAGGGAAGGCTCCCTCGCGATCATAATGCCCAGTTAGGCTTAATGATCGGTTGCCCCGGCCAAGCTTCGGTCCCCGCGGGCTCCACAGAAGGGGGGCGGATCATCCCCGCGTTAACGCTTCCCCGTAACCACGCGCAAACCCTGATGGCCCTACTCTCGAGCGAGTTTCAGCAAGGGCTTCGCCGATATGCCGCGTTCCGCTTCCGCACCCTCCGGCGACTCCGACCGCGGCGGCCTGTCGGTCACCCAGCAGGCCCTGAACGCCCAGGCCGCTTTGCTGCCCTATGCCCTGGCCTTCTTCGCCGTCAGCCTGCCGGCCTATGTCTGGGCCGGGAACCATGCCCAGAACTCGGTCTGGATGACCGCCACCTTCGCCATCTTCGCCGGCGCCTGGGCGGCCTTCTACGCCGCGGTGAACTTCATCAAGCGGCCCGAGATCGCCTCCGACGCCGCCCTGCGCGGCCGTATCCATATCCTGGCCGCCCTGATGTGGTCGGGCGCCGTCGCCCAGATCGCTGTCTTTGCCGACGGGGCCGGACCGGCCCGCGAGCCGCTGCTGATGACCTCCGTCGCCGCCGCGGTGGTGATCATCTTCTTCGCCTCGCCCTGGCTGCCCAGCCTGCTGATCGTCGGCTCGGCCGCGGCGGCCGGCCCGCTGATCGCCCTCTTCGCCCAGCGCGACAACCATGACCTGGCGAGCCTCGCCTGGGGCGCCATCTCGCTCGCCATGGCGCTGGCCCTGATCTTCAACCGCGTCCTGCGGCGCCAGTTCGCCCTGGCCGCCGAGCGCGAGGTGCTGATCGCCGACCGGGCCGGCAGCGTCGAGCGGGCCGAACGCCTCGCCCGCTCGAAGTCCGACCTCGTCGCCACCCTCAGCCACGAGATCCGCAACGGCCTCACCGGCGTGGTTCACGTGCTCAGCGCCGCCGCCGGCCGCAACGGCCGTGGCGCGCCCTCCCGCGAACAGCTCGTCGCCGCGCTCGACGCGGCCAACGACCTGATCGCCGTCCTGAACACCACCCTCGACGCCGAGACCGCCGAGGCCGGCCGCCTGGCGGTCGAGACCCGGCCCTTCGACGCGGTCGCCCTGGTCCGCGACCTGGTGCTGCTGAACCGGCCCCACGCCGCCGCCAAGGGCCTGGAGCTCAGCCTGCACGTCGACCCCGAGCTGATCGCCGCCGGGACCGGCGCGGCGATCGCCGACGTCCACCGGGTGCGCCAGATCATGGCCAACCTGATCTCCAACGCCGTGAAGTTCACCCTGCGCGGCCGCGTCGAGGCGCGCATCGAGCGCACCGCGTCGGGCCGCCTGGCGGTCGAGATCGCCGACACCGGCCCCGGCCTCGCCCTCGATGAGCTGGAGCGCGCCTTCGAGCCCTTCCTGCGGGTCGCGCGCACCAGCGCCGGCCCGTCTGGCGCCGGCGTCGGCCACTGGCTCTTGCACGTGCGGGGTCGGCGGCTGGGTGGGGTGTGTATGGGCGACAGCGCCGTGGGCGTGGGCAGCTGCTTCCGCCTCGAACTGGTCTACGACACCGCGGCCCCGCGCGAGCGCGAAGCCGCCCCGACCGTGGTCGAGCATGAGCCCGCCGAGTCCCCGCGCCTGCGCATCCTGATCGCCGAGGACGACGCGCTCAACGCCGCCATGCTGCGCGCCGTGCTCGAGCAGCTCGGCCACCAGGTGGTCCACGCCGTCGACGGCCGCCGCGCGCTCGAACTGGCCAAGGCGGTCGAGTTCGACCTGATCATGATCGACGGCCGCATGCCGCACATGGACGGCGCCGAGACCATCGCCGCCATCCGCGCCCTGGGCGGCCGGACCGGCGACGCCCCGATCGTCGCCGTCATCGGCGGCGACGCCGACGAGGCCAAGGACTGCACGGACGCCGGCGCCGACGCGGTGCTGCGCAAGCCGGTCAGCGTCACCGCCGTGGCCCGCGCGGTTGCGGACGCGGTGGCGTCCGACCGCGAAGAACCCACGCGCCTGCGCGCCTGACGCTGATTGCCGCATCGGCGCCTTGAGCCGGGCGGCGGCGCCCGCCACAATGGGCCCGAACGAAGGCCGCGCGGGCCTCGAAGCGGGAGGCGTGCGTGCTGCTCAAGGGCCTGAAGGTCGTCGATTTCACCTCCTACATCGCCGGCCCCGGCGCCGCGGGGATCATGGCCGACTGGGGCGCCGACGTGATCAAGGTCGAGCGGCCGGAGGGCGATCCGATGCGGGTCGTCTTCGCCGACGCCAAGAGCGACGTGGCCGGCAACCCGACCTTCGCCCTCGACAACCGCGGCAAGCGCGCCGTGGTGTTCGACATCTCCAAGCCCGGCGGCCGCGACGCCCTGGCCCGGCTGGCCGCCGAGGCCGACGTCTTCCTGACCAATGTCCGCCCTGCCGCCCTCAAGCGCGCCAAGCTCGACGAGGCGACCCTGCGCGCCGCCAACCCGCGCCTGGTCTATTGCATGATCACCGGCTACGGCCTGGAGGGTCCGCTGGCCGATGCGCCGGGCTTCGACGTCACCGCCTTCTGGTCGCGCTCCGGGGTCGCGCGCATGCACACGCCGAAGGGCTCCGATCCCTTCATCCTGCGCACCGGGGTCGGCGATCACACCACCTCGCTCGCCACCGTCTCGGCGATCCTGGCGGCGCTCTATGAGCGGGCCTCGACCGGCCAGGGCCGCGTCGTCCAGACCTCGCTCCTCGCCACCGGCATCTACGCCGTCGGCTCCGACATGGCCGTGCAGCTGAAGTTCGGCAAGCTCGCCTCCAACCGCCCGCGCAACGACCCGTTCGACGCCCTGGCCAACTTCTACAAGACCCGCGACGAGCGCTGGCTGGTGCTCAATCCGCGCGGCGCCGGCAAGGACTGGCCGGTCATCACCAAGGTCATCGGCCGTCCGGACCTGACCGACGACGAACGGTTCGCCACCGGCCGCGCCCGCCGCGCCAACGCCCGCGAGCTGGTGGTCGAGATCGAGGCCGCCATCGCCGCCTTCGACTGGGACGAGTTCACCGCCCGCCTCGACGAGGCCGATCTCGTCTGGGCCCCGGTCCAGACCCCGGCCGAGGTCGCCGCCGACCCCCAGGCGCAAGCCGCCGGGGCTTGGGTCATGGTCGACGACGGCCAGGGCGGCGCCTACCGCTCCCCCGCCGCCCCGGCGCGCTTCCCCGGCGCGGACGTCAACGAGCGCCCCGCCCCGCCAGGCCTCGGCCAGCACACCGCCGAGGTCCTCGCCGAGCTCGGCTACTCCAAGGCCGAGATCGACGGCCTCCTGGCCGACGGTGCGGCCGCCTAGCTCTTTTTGTGGGGATGCTCGCTGGCGTCGTGCAGCACGCGCAGCATCTCCGAGGAGAACATCGAGCTCGACAGACGCATCGTTGAGCCGCCCGTGCCGTCGGCTTCCTGCGGCCCGCGCAGGATCAGGTCGACCAGCTGGTCCTGCTCGCGCAGGCGGTCGGCGCTACGGGCCGAGGCGTATTGGATGAAGCCCTGGTCGGGTTTGACCACCGGGGGCGCAGCCCGCGGCGCGGTCGCGGGCGCGCCGGGCCCCGCGGCCCGGGTCAGGTTGGCATAGACCTCGCTGACCGTCGCCGCGCGGCCATCGCGATAGAAGATCGAGCGGTTCGCCTGGGCGGCGTCCGGGAACAGGCTGGCGGCCGAGGCGCCTGGTCGGGTCCGCACGGCCTCGATCAGCTGGGCGGAGCCCTTCGGCCCCAGGAAGTGCGCCGCATAGAGCTCGCCGCTGGTCGGCGCCCGCCCCGTCCGTCCTCGAAGATAGGAGGCGTGGTCCGAGGTCAGCTCCCCGGCCATCAGCGAGGCGGCGTGCGGGTCGAGCCGCAGGTCCATCACCGCCTTCTTCGCCTCGGGCTCGGCCACGTGATAGCGCCCGTCGGCGCCCTTGGTGATCAGATCGGCATAGCGGGCGTAGCCGTACTTCGCCCCATGTTGCTTGAGCGTCGAGAGCCAGGTCTGCTCCACGAACTGGAAGAGGCCGGCGGCCGACGAGGTCGGCGCCTTGGCGCGCGGGTTGTACCCGCTCTCGCGATTGGCCGTCTTCATCAGGAACGTGAAGTCCACCCCCGTCGCGTTGGACGTGCGTTGGATGGCGGCTTCGACGACTCCCCGCAAACCC
>CAMFHW010000365.1 GCA_945952175.1 uncultured Phenylobacterium sp.
CGCTGGCCAAAGCCTTAGCGTAGGATTCCGCCCCCTCCCGCAAACGACCCCATTTCGGCCCCGATCTCTCCCGACAGACGCAGCCCTCGACCCCGCCCAGCCGCGCCGAGCTGGAGGCCGCCGTGCGCGCCCTGATCCGCGGCGCCGGAGACGATCCGGACCGCGAGGGGCTGCGCGAGACCCCGGCCCGGGTCGTGCGGGCCTATGACGAATGGTTCTCAGGCTACCGGGCCGATCCCGCCGCCGTGCTGGCCCAGACCTTCGAGGCGACCGACGGCTATGACGACACCGTCGTCCTGCGCGACATCCCGCTCGCCTCGACCTGCGAGCACCACATGGCCCCGATCCAGGGCGTGGTCCACATCGCCTACCGGCCGAACGGCCGGGTGATCGGCATCTCCAAGCTGGCCCGCCTGGTCGACGCCTTCGGCCGCCGCCTGCAGATCCAGGAGCGCCTGACCCGTCAGATCGCCACCACCCTGGAGGCGGCGCTGCAGCCCGCCGGCGTCGGCGTGGTGATCGTCGCCCGTCACGGCTGCATGACCACGCGCGGGGTCAACCATCCGGGCGTGGCCATGGCGACCCGCTGCTGGCTGGGCGCCTTCCAGACCGAACCGACCCTGCGCGCCGAAGCCTTCGGCGACCTCGCCCTGACCGCGGAGGGCCGGTCATGCCGCTGACCCCCGCCGTCGACCGACAGACGACCGCCGAGGTGGCGCGGCTGCAGCGCCGCGATCCCGAGGCGGTCCGCGCCTTCACGACCGCCAACAACCAACGGCTGTTCCGCGCCGCCTGGGCCATCCTGAAGGACCGCGCCGAAGCCGAGGACGCGGTGCAGACCGCCTATCTCAAGGCCTTCGCGGCCATGGGCGACTACCGCGGCGACGCCGCCCTCAGCACCTGGCTGACCCGCATCCTCATCAACGAAGCGCTCGAACGCCGCCGCCGGGCGATGCGCGCCCGGGCCCAAGCCGGAGACCAGGTCGTGATGCTGGACGCCTATAAGGAGACCCTGGCCGCCGGCTCACGGGTCGACACCCCCGACGCGAAGCTGGCCCGCGAGCAGATCCGCCGCCTGCTCGAAGGCGCCATCGCCGACCTGCCGGAAGACTTCCGGCTCGCCTTCGTGCTGGGCGATGTCGAGGGCCTGAGCACCGAGGCCATGGCCGAGCTGCTCGGCGTGCCGACCGGCACGGTCAAGACCCGCCGCCTGCGGGCCCGACGCCGGCTGCGCGAGGCGCTGGGGCCCGAGATGCGCGCGGTGCTCGCCGGAACCTTCCCCTTCGCCGGCGCCGACTGCGAAGCCCTGAGCGAACGCATCGTCGCCGCGGTCTGCGCGCCTGGGGAACCGTAGGCGCGGCGCTCCGTCCAATGGCGCGAGGCGAACAGCGCCTCGCCCTGGAGACCGCCATGAAGACCTTCACCGCCCTGGGCCTGACCGCCCTTCTCGTGCTGCCCGCCGGCATGGTCGCCGCCGCGCCCGCGCCAACCGACCCGCCGATCGCCCATATCGCCTACACCGCCGGCCAGATCGACATCGCGGCGGGACAGCTGGCCGTCCGCCGGGCCAAGAACCCCGCGGTCAAGGCCTTCGCCCAGGAGATGGTGCGCGACCACGCCGCGGTGAACGACCAGGCGCTGGCCCTGGTCAAGAAGCTGGGCGTCACCCCGCAGGACAACCCCACCAGCCAGAGCCTGCAAAAGGCGGCGGCCGCCAAGCAGACCGAGCTCTCTCGGCTCGCCGGCGACGCCTTCGACCGGGCCTATGTCGCCAACGAGGTGGCCTACCACCAGACCGTCAACGGCGCCTTGTCCACGACCCTGATCCCCAACGCCCAGAACGGCGAGCTGAAGGGCCTGCTGCAGACCGGCCTGAAGCTGTTCAGCGAACACCAGGCCCACGCCGAGCACCTGGCGAGCCAGCTCAAGTGAGGCTGGCGACCCTGGCCGCTGCGGTCGTCGTCGGGATGGCGGCGGCCAGTTCGGTCCCGGCCGCGCCGCCCGCCAAGCCCGTCCCGGTGATCGTCATCCGCAATATGGCGTTCGGACCGGCCCCGGCGGGGCTCAAGGTCGGCGACCAGCTGATGTTCCGCAACGAGGACATCTTCCGCCACACCGCCACCTCGCCGGCCGGGGGCTTCGACCTCGACCTCGCGCCGAAGGCGCAAGGCGTGGTCCGGCTGAGCCGGGCCGGCGCGCTGGCGGTCACCTGCCGCTACCACCCGGGCATGACCTTGGCGCTCAAGGTCGCGCCCGCCGGTCGGCGCTAGACGGGTCCGGCGGCGGGGACGGCGGCCAACGCCGGTCATCGTTTGCGCACCGTGACGATCACGCGCTCGACGAACACCTCGGCCGCCTCGGCGGCCTGCAGCACGGCGGCAACGTAGTCGCGCTTGATCTTGTCGGCGGCGATCCCGGTCGGCGTCGACAAGGTCAGCACGCCGTCGGCGATCCCGTGGAACCCGACACGGCTGAACCAGCTGCCCCAGGCGCCTTCGCGCACCAGCGCCCGCAGGTGGCCGGCGATCTCCGGCCACGGTGGATCCTCCGTGCCCGGCGCGAACATCAGCGGCGGCTCCTCGAACGTCGGCAAGGGCTCGGCCGGCGGCGGGGTGACCCCCTTGCCCTTGAGGATCCGCGCCAGGTTCAGCCGCAGGTCGGCCGCCCCGCGATCCTGGCCGGTCAGCCGGCCGAAATAGCCGCAGGGGCTCTTCACCTCGGGATCCTCGATGGCGATGGCCAGCATCACCAGCACCCGGGCCCCATGTTTGCGCCAGCCCCAAAGCGCGGTCTGATCGTTGTTGCGCTCGGGGTTCGGCAACAGCGCACCGGCCGCGGCCGCCACCTGGGCGGCGACCTCAGGCGCGGCGCTGAGCGGGTCGGCGAGCAGGGTAGGGGTGACCAGCGGGGCGAGGCGGGGACAGACCAGGGCGGCGGTCCGAAGCTCCTGGCGGACCATTTCCGCATACGCCGAGGGCGCCAGGTTCGCGCCGCCGAAACCGCTGGCTCCCCCCGAGGAGCCAAGGGCGCTGTCCGTTCCGTGGCGAGGGCGTTGGCCCGAGTTGTCGCCGGCCTTGCCGTTCCCGGTCCGCGGAGCGGGCCGCGCTGGTGAACTATGTCGCGGCGCAGCCGCGTCCTTTCCTGGTACAGATGAACTAAAGTTCTCATGGGACTGTTCTAGGCGCCGGGATTCCGGCGCCCGGGCGCTATATTTCGACGCAAACACCACGTTGTCCGAATAGGCGGCCCTGCGGGCCTCCATCGCCTCGCGGATCGCCTCGTCGACCGCCTCCAGCTCACCGAGCCGGGCCATCAGCGGCCGCAGGTCGTAGGCCTCCACGCCGGCCGGCCGGTTGGCCTTGGTGTAGTCGCGGACCATGAAGCCGGCCGCCTCCAGGGCGCGCCGATTGGCGCGCGCCTGGCTCTGGCTGGAGCCGAGATAGTCGGCGATCAGCGACGTCGACGGCCAGACGCAGGCGATGTCCTGCTCGAGGCGGTCCTGGTTGAGATGCTCGACATAGAGCAGCAAGGTCATCCGCTGCGGGATCGTGAGCATCGGCGTGCCCTTCAGCACGGCGGCGGCGACCCGGGCGATGGTCTCGCCCGGGGCCCAGCGCCAGGATTCGGCCTGGGCGCACACGTCGGAGAAATTCTCAGCGCGCTTGGCGAAACCTGGCCGCCATTCGTCGGAATGGACGGTCTGCATGGTGGTCCCTTCATCGGGACGATGCCGCCTGACGGGGCGAGCGCGCAGGGTTCGGGGCAAAGCTTCCCCGTCTGGTCCTTGACGCGTCTTGCGACGCCCCATACCTTGGACCAGTCAATTCGCCGCCTTCCACAACGGCATCTGCGATCTCCGAGAGCCTCCCGCGCCAACGGGGGGCTCTCGCCGTTTCAGCGTCTCGTCGCTAGGTCATTGATCGTCTCCGGCGCCCGACCGACGCCGCTGGGGCGCCTCGGTCGAACCCGCCGAAGGTCCGATGAGTCTGGCCGCCGCCCCTAGAGACCGGAGGGGCGGAATCGACCGAAAAAGACCCCGCGAATCGGTATTGTTGGGCTTGTCGCAAGATCAGAATCGCGGGCGACACTCCCGAATCAGGCAACGCCGGCCCAAGGCGGCCCCCGAACTTTCGAAATTGACCCCGCCGCGAGGCGAAAGACCGCAAGTTCGCCTCCCGATTCGGCGGCGTGATTTGGCCGCGTCAAGCTCAGCCGCTGCGAACGGGCGGCGACACCAGTCGACGTCACCGCCGGCGGAGATCCGCCGCGAACGGGGAGGGGTGACGGCGCGGGCGACGACGCGCCCTGCCCGGCTTCAAGCGGCCGAGCCCTTGGCGCTGGCGGCGCGGCCGCGCCGCCAGGCCTGGAAGCCTTTGTCCGCCTCGATGAAGGTCGCCAGGATGTGGCTGGCCAGGATCTCGAGCTCGATCGCGCCGTTCGCCTCGGCGTAGGCCGCCTGATACTCGGTCAGGTCCACGGCCGCCTTGCCCTTCAGCCGCAGGCGAAGGTCGAGGCTCTTCTCTTCCGTATCGATCTTCGGCAGAGCCAGGCTGGTCTTCGGTTCACGCGCCATGTCGCACCATGCAGTTGAGGAAGAAGGAAGGTCGCCAGCGGCGACCTAGGGATAGGGCGCGAGGATCATGTCCTTGCTGACGATCACCCGAAGCGGCCAGCCCGCGCGGACCATCAGGGTCGGCTGGCGATTGAGGTCACGCCCGGTGATCTGCTGGCCGACCATCTGCGCGGAGTTGGCC
>CAMFHW010000366.1 GCA_945952175.1 uncultured Phenylobacterium sp.
TAAGCGGTCGGCATTGGGGTGCTGCACCGCCTCGACGATCTTGGCGACCGAGAACGCCGCCAGCTTCGTGCTCGGGTCGTCGACATGCTCGACCTCGAGGCCGGCCATGGTCATGGCCTCGACCACCTCGGCGGGTGTGGCTTGGGTGTCCAGATGCTCGCGCAGCCAGGAAAGGGTGAACTTCATGGCGCGCTCCTCAGGAAAGACCGGTGGCGGGGTTCGGGGCGGCGAAGGCCGAGAAGCCGTAGTGCTCCAGCCAGCGGACGTCCGAGGCGAACATGTCGCGCAGGTCGGGCATGCCGTACTTCAGCACCCCCAGCCGGTCGACGCCGGCGCCGAAGGCGAAGCCCTGCCAGACATCCGGGTCGAGCCCGCAATTGCGCAGCACGTTGGGATGCACCATCCCGCAGCCGAGGATCTCCAGCCAGTCGTCGCCCTGGCCGATCTTCACCTCGCCGCCCGAGCGGTCGCAGCGCACGTCCATCTCGGCGCTCGGCTCCGTGAACGGGAAGTGGTGCGGCCGGAAGCGGGTGGTGACGTTCGAGGTCTCGAAGAACTTCGCGATGAAGGTCTCCAGCGTCCACTTCAGGTGGCCCATGTGGATGCCCCTGTCGATCACCAAGCCTTCGATCTGGTGGAACATCGGGGTGTGGGTCTGGTCCGAGTCCTTCCGGAACGTGCGGCCCGGCACGATCACCCGGATCGGCGGCTCCTGGCCGTTGGCGATCCAGCTCGGCAGCTGCTCGTTGACCCGGTGCATCACGCGCACCTGGACGGGGCTCGTATGGGTGCGCAGCACCTTGCGCTCCCCGCGCGGGTCCTCGGGCAGGAAGAAGGTGTCGTGCATCTCCCGCGCCGGGTGCTTGGGCGGGAAGTTCAGCGCCGTGAAGTTGTTGAAGTCGGTCTCGATGTCCGGCCCCTCGGCCACGCCGAAGCCCATCTCGGCGAAGACGGCGATCATCTCGTCCATCACCTGCATGGTGGGATGTACCCCGCCCTTGCGGCGGGGCGGCGGGGGCAGGCTGAGGTCGACCTGCTCGGCCGCCAGCTTGGCGTCGAGCTCGGCGGCCTCCAGGGCGGCCTTGCGGGCGGCGATCTTGCCCTGGATGAGGTCGCGCAGGCCGTTGATCTTCGGCCCCATCTCGCGGCGCTCGTCGGGGCTCATGCCGCCGAGGGATTTGAGCAGGTCGGAGATCGAGCCGGATTTGCCGAGCGCGCTGACGCGGAGGGCCTCCAGGGCCTGGGCGTCCGGCGCGGCGTCGACGGCGGCCGAAAGCTCGGCTTCGAGGGTGGTGATGTCGGTCATGGCGTTCGGGTCTTTAGAGGCATGACGGCCGGAGTGGAACCTTCCTCCCATGCGTAGCGCAGCGAAGCGGGGGAGGGGGACCACGCGGCAAGCGCGGTGGAGGGGGCGGGGCCGGGCTCGGGGCTTGTGGCCGCCCCCTCCACCACCCTTCGGGCGGTCCCCCTCCCCCGTAAACGGGGGAGGAAGGGGAACAGCAAAAAGCCCTCCGGCGGTTCGGCCGGAGGGCTCCTGAATGCTCAGGGAGTCGAACGACTCCGAAGGCCTCAAGCCAGCGCGGCGCGAACCTTGTCGGCGATGGCCTTGAAAGCGGTCGGATCGGCGCCGGCGATGTCGGCGAGGACCTTGCGGTCCATTTCGATCCCGGCCTTCTCAAGGCCGAAGATAAATCGGGAATAGGTGAAGCCTTCCAGGCGCGCCGCGGCGTTGATGCGCTGGATCCACAGCGAACGGAAGTTGCGCTTGCGGACCTTGCGGTCGCGGTAGGCGTACTGGCCGGCCTTGTCCACCGCGGCCTTGGCGGCGCGGATGGTGTTCTTGCGGCGGCCGTAGAAGCCCTTGGCTTGCTCCAGGACCTTCTTGTGCTTGGCGTGGGCGACGACGCCCCTTTTCACGCGAGCCATCTGTCAGAGCTCCTTAGCTGAGGCCGTAGGGGATGTAGGTGCGGATGATCTTCGAGTCGGACTCGCCCATCACCTTGGTCCCGCGGTTCTGACGGATGTACTTGCCGTTGTGGCTGATCAGACGGTGGCGCTTGCCGGCCACGCCCGCCTTGATCTTGCCAGTCGCGGTCAGCTTGAAGCGCTTCTTGGCGCCTGACTTGGTCTTCAGTTTCGGCATTTCTCTGCGGAGTCTCGCGACCCCGTCCTCTGGCGTATTGATGAGCCGCCCTGGCATGCCTTTGGCCAGGCGGTTCCGAAGGGGCGGGCTAATACGCGAACGCCGGCGTTTGCGCAAGTGCAAGCACCCCTCAGTGTCATCCCGGTTTCGCCTCAGGCGAAGACCGGGACCCATAGACGCCGAACTCTCCGGAAAACCCGGCGCTTATGGGTCCCGGACAAGCCTCGCGGGCTTTCCGGGATGACACCCGGGGGGAGCGGTGGTGATGTGCGGCCCACTCAAGGGGAGGGGCTCATGCGCATTCTGGCGGGGATTGTTGTCGCAACGCTGGCGCTCGTGCGCCCAGCCTTCGCCGCGCCCCAGGAGATCGACGCCTATACGCGCTACGAGCTGCTGGCCCCGGGCTCGGCGCGCTTCAAGATCATCTACGACGTCACCGCGGCCCGCCCCGGCGCGACCGCCTTCTTCAACCCGATCCGCAAGGGCAGCGTCGCCTCCGACGAGAGCGTCATCGACCGCGCCACCGGCCAGCCGCTGAAGTTCGAGGTGGTGAACGGCGAAACGGCCAAGGCCACCGGCCTGCCCGAGGGCGATCCCACCCAGGACTATATCCGCGTCACCCTGGCCCGCCCGGTGCCCGCCGATGGCGGTCAGGGCCGCATCCGCATCGTCAAGACCTACCAGGACGCCAAGAGCTATTACGCCGAGGGCGACGACCTGATCTTCGAGCGCTCGCTCGGCATCAAGAAGAACGCCGTGGTCCTGCCGAAGGGCTATGTGCTGGTCGCCTGCAACTATCCCTCCCAGGTCGCCCAGGAGGCGGACGGGCGGCTCCGCATCAGCTTCCAGAACGTGACGCCCGGCCCGGCCCCGCTGAAGCTCCGCGCCCGCCCGGGCAAGCTGCCCGCCGCCGCCTCGGCCATGGCGGCCCGGGTCAACGAGCGCGCCGCCCAGACCCGCGACATCGTCTATTTCCTGCGGCCGCCGGAAACCCACGCCTTCGACCTCTACCACGACTACACCGAGGAGCGGCCGGGTGTCGGGACCTATGTGAACGTCGTCCGAGCCGGCAGCGCCGCCTCCAATCCCTCGGCCCGCAATCTCGACACCGGCGAGGTGCTGAAGGCCGAGCAGCTCAAGGGCGAGGCGATCACCAGGGCGGGGATCAAGGACGAGAGCCTGGAGAAGGTCACGCCCGACACCGAGATCGTGCTCTTCCGCTTCGCGCCGCTGAAACCCGGCCAGTCGGTGCGCCTGCGGATGAGCGAGACCTATACCGATCCCGGCCGCTATGGCCTCAAGGGCGACGAGCTGGTCTTCGACCGCAGCTTCGGCCGTCCGGCCAATGCTGTCGTCCTGCCCAAGGGCTGGCGGCTGACCAACTCGACCATCCCCGCCGTGGTCGGCGAGACCGAGGACGGCCGCACCCGACTCGACTTCGAGAACCCCCGCCCGGACGAGATCCAGGTCCTGATCACCGCGCGGCGCGAGGCGCCCTAGGCCGTCGCGCGCCGGCTCAAAAGCTTCTGGCCAGACATTTCCGAGCGGCCTGGGGCCTCTGTGTCGCAAAATCGTTTCAAATTTCGCCGAGCTTGTTCGTCCAGTAACGGCGAAGCCTTCGTGGGGACACGTTGAACGCGCTCAGTGAACCTGTCGGCGGCGCTGGAGCGGTCGGCGGCGGGGGCGCGTGGATGGCCGATCTCAACGACGTGAAGCAGGCGTTCGACCGGTTTCCGGCCAACCCGTTCTACAGCGCCCAGCCGGCGGTCGAGCCGCGCCAGCGCTACCTGATCGCCATGACCCCGCGCAGCGGCTCGACCCTGCTCGCCCAGCAGCTCTCCACCCGCTGCGGCCTGGGCCACCCCGGCGAGTTCCTCAACGAGGGCTTCATCGCCCACTTCCAGCACCTGTTCCCGACCCCCAGCCTCGAGGACTTCGAGCGCTTCCTGCTGGCGAGCTTCACCACCAGCCATGGGGTGTTCGGCTTCAAGTCCGATTGGTTCCGCTTCCGCCAGGCGCGCGAGATCGGCTATCTCCCCCGGCTCTACGAACGCATCGACCTGGCGATCCTGTTGCGCCGGCGCGACTTCGTCGCCCAGGCCGTGTCGTTGGCCATCTCGATGCAATCGGGCATCTGGCATGACAACGACGTCTGGTTCACCCCGCCCGAGCAGGCCTATGCCGGCCTCGCCTACGACGCCCAGATGATCCTGCAGAACGTGCGCGGCCTGATGGAGCAGGAGTACCAGTGGGCTCGGTTCGCCCGCGAGGCGCGGATCCCGGTCCTGAGGCTCGACTACGAGGACTTCGTGGGCGGGATCGACGAGACCTTGAGGACCATCGTCGCGGCGCTCGGTCAGCAGATCGAGATCGCCCCCAGCCGCAGCGTCGGTGCGGCGCTGCGGCCCACCCCGTCCTCGGTCAACGGCGCCTGGAAGCAACGCTTCCTGGCGAGCCACGGCGGCCTGGTCGAGCGATGGCAGGCGTTGCGCGGAACCGTCTCCGTCAAGGACCTGTTCGCCTAGGCTTCCGGGCTGTCTCTTATACACATCTCCGAGCCCACGAGACAAGAGGCAATCTCG
>CAMFHW010000367.1 GCA_945952175.1 uncultured Phenylobacterium sp.
GATGGAGACGCTGGACTTCGACCTGGCGGTCTTCGACGTGATGATGCCCGGCGAGACGGGCTTCGAGCTGACCAGGTGGCTGCGCGAGCGCAAGGGCGCGGCTGGCCGTACGCCGGTGCTGATGCTCACCGCCCGCGGCCTGCCGGAGGACCGCATCGAGGGCCTGCGCCTGGGCGCCGACGACTACCTGGCCAAGCCCTTCGAGCCCGAGGAGCTGCTGCTGCGCATCGAGGCGATCCTGCGCCGGGCCGAGGCGCGGCCGACGCCGGCCTCCAGCGGCCCGATCTCGCTGGGCGAATGCCGCTTCGACCTGGAGCGCGGCGAGCTGTCCCGCGAGGGCGCGCCCGTGCGCCTGACCGAGGCCGAGGTAGCCCTCCTGAAGCGCCTCGCCCGCAATCCGCACGAGCCGGTCGACCGGCTGGAGCTGGCCCGCGAGACCGTCGATCCCTCGGGCCGCGCCGTCGACGTCCAGGTCACCCGCCTGCGCCGCAAGATCGAGGCCGACCCCAAAACGCCGCGCTATCTGCAGACCGTCCGTGGCGTGGGCTATCTGCTGGCGCCCGACTGATGCGCCTGCGCCTCTTCTCCCAGGCCCGCTGGCAGCGGATCGTCAAGCGCAGCCTGCCGACCACCCTGTTCGGCCGCTCGCTGCTGATCATCATCCTGCCTGTGGCGATCATGCAGATCGCCGTGACCTGGGTGTTCTTCGACGCCCACTGGCAGACCGTGACCGCGCGCCTGTCGGAGGGCCTGGCCGGCGACATCGCCTGGGCCGTGGAGAGCTATGAGGAAGACCCGACGCCGGCGACGCTCGCCAAGCTGACCGACCGGGCCGAGCGCTCGATGAGCCTCTCGATCGCCCTGCAGCCCGGCCGCACCCTGCCCGAACGGCGCCGCCAGAACGCCTTCGCCGTGGTCGACCGGTCGCTGGAGCGGGCGCTCGCGGCGCGGATCGACGCCCCCTTCTGGTTCGACACCACCCGCTACCCCGCCTATGTCGACATCCGCGTCCTGACCCCCAACGGCGTGATGCGGGTGCTCGCGCCCCGCGATCGGGCCGTCGCCACCCAGGGCCACATCTTCGTGCTGTGGATGACGGTCGCGACCCTGATCCTCACCGCCATCTCGATCCTGTTCATCCGCAACCAGGTGCGCGCCATCGAACGCCTGGCCCAGGCCGCCGACGACTTCGGCCGCGGGGTCGAGGCGCCGGCCTTCAAGCCGCACGGCGCGCGCGAGGTGCGCCAGGCGGCCCACGCCTTCCTGGCCATGAGGTCACGCATCCAGCGCCATATCGACCAGCGCACCGCCCTGCTCGCCTCAGTCAGCCACGATCTGCGCACGCCGCTGACACGCCTGAAGCTGGAGCTGGCCCTGGCCGAGCCCACCAAGCGCACGGCCGAGATGAAGCGCGACCTGGCCGAGATGGAGCATATGATCGACGAGTATCTCGCCTTCGCCCGCGGCGAGGGCGGCGAGGCCGTCGAGACCGTCCGGCTGAAGAGCCTGCTCGACGAGGTCAGCGAGGGCGCCGTGCGCGCCGGGGCCGAGGTCAATGTCGCCGCAGATCCCGAGCTCACCGCCGCGGTCCGTCCCATGGCGCTGAAGCGGGCGCTCGCCAATCTGGTCATGAACGCCGCCGTCCATGGCGAACACATCGCCGTCACCGCCGCCGCCCGCGCCACGGGCGGGGTCGAGATCGTGGTCGACGACGACGGCCCGGGCATCCCCGAAGACCGCTACGAGGACGCCTTCAAGGCCTTCAACCGGCTCGACGACGCCCGCAACCAGAACGACAAGGGCGTCGGCCTCGGCCTCGCCATCGCCCGAGATGTCGCCCGCGGCCACGGCGGCGACGTCACGCTCGACCGCTCTCCGCTGGGCGGCCTGCGCGCGGTGGTGCGCCTGCCTGGTCAGAAGTGACGCCGGTGTCATGATTTGGTCGCGGTTGCCGTCGAGGTTTCCGGCGGCTCAGGTTGGAGGACCCCCATGAAGCTGCATCGTCTCGCCCTGGCGGCGGCCCTGGTCGCGACCCCGGCTCTGGCGGCGTCGCCTCCGAGCGTGCAGGGCGACTGGCTGACCGCCAGCGGCTCCGGCAAGGTGCGCATCGCCGGCTGCGGCGGCGGCAAGGTCTGCGGGACCATCGTCTGGCTGAAGACCCCCAACGACCGCGAGACCGGCAAGCCGCTGGTCGACGAGAAGAATCCCGATGCGGGCCTGCGCAATCGCACGATCCAGGGCTTGCAGATCCTGAAGGGGTTCAGCGCCGGGACGAACGGCAAGTGGGCCGGCGGCTCGATCTACGACCCGCAGAGCGGCAAGACCTACGACTCCAAGCTCAGCCTCAATCCGGACGGGACACTGAAGGTCGAAGGCTGCATCGCCATCATCTGCCAGGCCCAGACCTGGAAGCCCGCGGCCTGACGGATCAGCCGATCTCGGCCGCCTTGATCCGCCGCCGCGCCCAGCCGATCACGGTCGGCGCCAGGGACAGCAGGGCCAGGCCCACCATGGGCAGTATCAGCATGGGGTCGTGCAGACTGTCCAGACCTGGCCGCTGGCCGGCGCCGAGCACGCGCCCGAGCCCCGCGCCGAAGAGGGCGTAGATGCTGGCGGTCGGCACCTCTCCCAGCAAGGTCGCCAGCACGAAGGGCCAGGCCGGCACGCGCGCCAGGCCGGCGGCGATATTGACCGGCCCGAAGGGGAACAGCGGGATCAGCCGCATGGTCAGGATGTGGGAGAAGGTGTTGCGCCCGAACCCCTCGATGATCCGATGCACCATGGGGCTCGACCGCTCCGCCCGCTCTTGCAGGGCCGAGCCGGCGGCGAGGTAGGCGGCCGCATAGGTCGCCGTGGCCCCGATCGTGGCGCTGAGCATGGTCAGGAGGGCGCCCACCACCGGCCCGAAGATCGCGCCCGAGGCCACGGTGAGGATCAGGGCCACGGGCATGCCGCTGGCCACCACCATCACGAAGACACCGATGAACAGGGCCGCCGCACCGAACGGATGCTCGATCGCGAACAGGTGCAGTTCGTGATGGTGCGCCTTGAGCGCGGTCAGCGAGAACTCCTTGGCCAGGCCCGTCGACAGGCCGACCACGAACAGGAGCAGCAGCAGCAGCGCCGGGACGAAACGCAGCCAGCTCCTGGGGCGGCGCTCCTCCTCCAGGCTCAACCGCCCAGCTCCCGCGATCGATTGGCCGCGGCGGCGACGGCGTCGCGCAGCAGGGGCTCCAGGCCGCCCTGCCCCATCAGCACCTTCAGCGCCGCCTCGGTGGTGCCGTTCGGCGAGGTGACCTGGCGGCGGAGCTCCGAGGGTTCGGTCCCGCTGGCCGCCATCTGGGCCGCAGCGCCGGCCATGGTGGCCCGCGCCAGCTTGCGCGCGGCGTCCTCCGAGAGACCGGCGGCGACCCCGCCCGCCTCCAGCGCCTCGACGAAGGCGTAGAAATAGGCCGGCGCCGAACCGGACACGCCGGTCGCCGCGTGCAGCAGGTCCTCGTCGTCGAGATCGACCACCGTACCGACCGGGCCGAACAGGGCCCGCGCCCGGGCCCGCGCCTCGGGATCGGCCGCATAGAGACTGGCCACGCCCTGGCCGATGGCCGCGGCGATGGTCGGCATGACGCGCGCCACGCGGCGGCCGCCAAAGGCCTGCGAGATGTCGGTGGCGCTCACCCCGGCGGCGACGGAGACCAGCACGGCGTCGGGCGCCAGGAGGCCGCTCACCTCGGCGGCGGTCTCGCGCCACAGCTGGGGTTTCACAGCCAGGAGCACGGTCTTGGCCTCGGCCAGCACGGCGTCGGGTGGATTCAGCCGTGCGCCCGCGGCCTCGGCCGCGCGCGCGCCGTCGGTCGGATAGGGATCGCGCAGGATCAGCTCGGCCGGCTTGAACGCGCCGGCGCGCTCCCAGCCCTCGATCAGCGCGCCGCCCATGCGGCCCGCTCCCAGCATCAGGATGGGCGTCATTCAGTTCCCCGCGGTTCGGTCGCCGGGCAACCTAGTGCGCAATTCGGCGGAAGTCAGGCCTCGCCGCCACGGTCCGCGTCAGCAGATCGACTAAGCCTCGCCGACCGTGTCGAACATGCAGGCCGCGATCGCCTCGGACGGGCTCTTGCCGCCGCGCGCCAGGAAGTCGAACGCCGGATAGAAGCGGTCGGCCGCCTCCATCGCCACGTCGATCATCGCCGCGGCCTGGGCGAGCGACGGGCGCTCGTTGGTCATCAGAGCCATGGCGTGGCGGAACACGATCTCGCCGTCGTCCCACACCTCGAAGTGACCCAGCCACACACGCTGGTTGATGATCGAAGTCAGCTCGAAGGCGGCGGCGCGCTGTTCGGCGGTCACCTGCAGGTCGATCGAAAGGCAGAGCTGCAGGCAGTCGGCCTCCGGACGCCAGGCGAACCAGAGCTCGTAGTCCTTCCAGTCGCCGGCCAGGGTGAAGGCGAGGTCGCCGTCCTCGGTGCGGTCGAACTGAAGGTTCTCGGCCTGGAGCACATGCTCGACGACGTCGAGCGGATCCTGCGCGAGGAGGGCGTCTTCGTCAGAATGGGGGCTGTCCATAAGACCCGAGGTCCTTTCGCAGCGGCCGCGGGAGATCCCACGAATCACCCTGCACCGCTGAAACTAATCTGCTTCGTGTGAAGGCTGTCACCGGCTTCTTCCGGCGGGCGAGCCAAATTCGC
>CAMFHW010000368.1 GCA_945952175.1 uncultured Phenylobacterium sp.
CGCAAGGGCCACGTCCCCGGAGCCTGGTTCGCCGTCCGCGCCGGCCTCGCCCAGGCGCTCGACAGGCTGCCCACCGAGGGCGACCTCGTCCTCACCTCGCCCGACGGCGCCCTGGCCCGTCTCGCGGCCGCCGAACTCGCCGCCCTCGCCTCCCGCCGGGTCCTGGCCCTGCAGGGCGGGACCACCGCCTGGACCGCCGCCGGCCATCCGCTGGAGACCGGGCTCGACCGCGCCGCGACACCCGCCAACGACGTCTATCGCCGCCCCTACGAGGGCACGGACAACGCCGCCGAAGCCATGCAGGCCTATCTCGACTGGGAATACGGCCTGGTCGACCAACTCGCCCGCGACGGCTCGCACGGCTTCTACGTGATCTGACGCTTCAGCCCCGCTGATAGAAAACTACAGAAGAACTCGCTGCTCCGCACAAAATCCTAGTCGTACAGTTGGGATTGAAAATCATCCCCATCGGAGCCGGGACATGCCTGTCGAGTTCATCGGCTTCATCGGCGCCAATCACAGTTCGGAGATCCACCTGCCCAGCGGGCCGGTCCTCGACGTCGACTATGTGGAAAAGGTGGCCAGGGCGCATGACGCCGGCGGCTTCGACCGCGCCCTGGTGGCGTTCGGCTCGACCTCGCCCGAGAGCCTCCTGATCGTCGCCCACGCGGCCAGCGTGACCGAGAAGCTGGGCTTCATGATCGCCCACCGTCCGGGCTTCACCGCGCCGACCATCGCCGCGCGCCAGCTCGCCACGCTCGACCACTTCTCCAAGGGCCGCATCGCGGTGCACATCATCACCGGCGGCTCCGACGAGGAGATGGCCAAGGACGGCGACCATACCTCGAAGGCCGAGCGCTACGCCCGCACGGACGAGTACCTGGACATCGTCCGCCAGGAATGGACCAGCGCGAAACCGTTCGACTACAAGGGCCACTATTACGACGTCGTGCAGGGCTTCGGCGCGGTGAAGCCGCTGCAGCGGCCGCACATCCCGATCTATTTCGGCGGCTCCTCCGACGAAGCGATCCCGGTCGCCGGCAAGCACGCCGACATCTTCGCCCTGTGGGGCGAGACCCAGGCCCAGGTGCGCGAGACCATCGCCCGGGTCCGCGCGGCGGCGGCCAGGCACGGCCGCCAGGTGCGCTTCTCGCTGTCCCTGCGCCCGGTGATCGCCGAGACCGAGGAAGCCGCCTGGGCCCGCGCCGACGACATCGTCGCCCGCACCGTCGCCCTGCGCGAGAAGGCCGGCCTGAAGACCGCCGGCCACGCCCCGCCCAATGTCGGCGCCCAGCGCCTGCTGCAGGCGGCCGCCCAGGGCGCGCGCCTCGACAAGCGCCTGTGGACCGGCGTCGCCGCCGTCACTGGGGCGTCGGGCAATTCCACCGGCCTGGTGGGCACGCCCGGCCAGGTGGCCGAGGCCCTGCTCGACTATTACGACCTCGGCGTCAGCACCTTCCTGATCCGCGGCTTCGACCCGCTGGACGACGCGATCGGCTATGGCCGCGACCTGATCCCGCGGGTCCGCGAGCTGGTCGCCCAGCGCGACGCCCAGCCGGCCCAGGCGGCGGGCTGAGCGCCATGGCCGACGGCTCCGCCTCCGCCGCCCACACGCCGGTCGACGCCGATGTCTGCGACGTGGTCCGGCTGTGGCCGCCGGCCGATCCGGCCGCCTTCAAGGACGGCCTGGCCCGGCTGGCCAGCGGGGTGGCGGTGGCCGCCTGCTGGTCGGACGGCCAGCCCCGCGGCCTCCTGGTCAATTCCCTGACCGGCCTGTCGACCGAGCCGCCGCGCGTCCTCTTCTGCGTGCGCAAGGCGGCCTCTTCGCACGGCGCGCTCCTGAAGGCCGACGCGATCAGCCTGTCGATCCTGGCGCGGGATCACGCCGCCGAGGCCGAACGCTTCTCGCGCCCCGACCTCGCCGTCGATCGGTTCGGCGCGGGCTGGCGGCTGGATCCCTTGCAGCCGCCAGCCCTGGCCGAGGCCCTGGTCTCGCTGTCCGGCCCGGTCCATTGCCGCATCGACGCCGGCACCCACACCGTCTTCGTGCTGGATGTGAGCCAGACGCGGAGCCGGCCGGCCGAGCCTCTGGTCTATTTCGAACGCGAGTTCGGCGCATTGGCGCGGGCCTAGGCCCGCGCCATCGGCGGCTATTGCGCGGCCACCGTCTGGATCGCCTCGACCGCCGCGATCACCGGCTCCGCCTCGGTCCGCACCAGCCAATCGGGGCTGACGTCGGCGAAGCGGACCGTATGGTCCTGGTCGATCACGACGACCGCCGGCATCGGCAGCTCGCCCGTCCCCGTCCCCGTCGTGTCGCCGATGAAATTGCCCCGCGCCTTCGCGGCCGCCTGGCTCGCCGCGTCGGCCTCGAACAGGATCCCGAACCGGCGGCCCAGCGCATTGTCCCGGTCGGTCGCGACCTCGAACTCGAAGCCGTGCCGGCGCTTGATCTCCACCAGCTTCTCCGGAACCTGCGGGCTCACCGCGACCAGCCGAGCGCCCAGCGCCTTCAGCGCCGGGGCCAGGGCGCGCTGATACCAAGGCAGGGCGATGTTGCAGGCCGGGCAGCCGGCGAAGCGGAAGAAGATCAGCACCACGGGCCCGTCGGCGACCAGCTTGTCGAGGGTCAGGAGCTCGCCGTCGACCTCCTCCAGGTTGAAGCCCGCCACGCTGTCGCCGGCCTGCACGAAGCCGGCGCGGTCGGCCGTGGCGACCAGCAGGGCCCGCTGGTCGATATTGGCCTGCAGGGCGGCGGGCTCCCAGGTCCGCCGCCGTTCGGCGTGCAGGTCGGCGAGCAGGCGTCCGAGGCTGGGCTGGGTCATGGAGATCTCCCTTCAGGTCTTGGTTTGGATCGTGGCGGCCAGGGCGCGGGCGCGCTCGAAGATCTCGCCCATGCGCCAGTGCTCGTTCGGGACGCGGTCGGCCCACTCGCCCCAGCCGTGGTCGCGGCGGAAGGCGCCCATCTGCGGACGCGCCGCCTCCAGCTCGACCGCCTCCGGCGCCTCGCTGTCCGGCGCGACATAGAGCGCGTCGGCCGGGCAATAGAGCTCGCACAGGAAACAGGTCTGGCAGTCGGCCTGCCGCGCGATGGTGGGGCGGCCGCGCACGTCCACGTCGAACACCGTGCGGGGGCAGGCCTCGGCGCAGGCGCCGCAATCGATGCAGCGGCTTTCGTCGATCAGGGCGATCATGCCGCGGCCTCCCGGGCGTCCGCCGTCGTCTCGAAGCGCGTCCAGACCACGTCCAGCCCGCCGGAGCGCTGGCGCGCGGCGAAGCGCTCGTCGGCCTGCGGCGCGTCGGTCCGCTGGTGCATGCCGCGGCTCTCGGCCCGCGCCAGGGCCGAGGCCTTGCTCCAGCGCGCCGCCGCCAGCAGGGCCGCCGTCTCGCGCGCCCTCAGGCGGTCGCGGCCGGGCCCGGCCTGGTGGCCGGCGACCTCGGCATAGGCGCCGTCCAGCGCCTCCAGCCCATCGGCCAGGGCCGCGCCCGAGCGGAACATGTTGCGGTCGTAAGCGCCCATCTCCCGGCGGACCAGATCACGGGCGGCGTCGAGATCGGTGGCGCGGACCAGGCCTCGGGCCCTCAGCCCCGCCCGACCGGCGGCCAGGGCGACCGTGCCCGCCCGGCGGCCCTCGGCGCCCGCATAGGCCGCCGCCGCGGCGCCCGCCCACTGGCCGGACGACAGGGCCCAGGCCGAATTCTGGTTGCCGCCGCCGGAGGTCGCGCCCGCCACCAGCTCGCGGGTCGCCGCATCGCCGCAGGCATAGAGCCCCTCGACCTTGGTGCGGCAGTCGTCGCCGGCCAACCGGACGCCGCCGATCCCCCGCACCGTGCCCTCCGCGCGCAGGGTCACCTCGAAACGGTCGCGATAGGGGTCGATTCCCCATCGCTCGAACGGCGCGACGAAGTTCGGCTGCACCCGCGGCATCACCTCGCGCACGTCGGCCGGCACGCGGTCCAGGCGGCAGAACACCGGCCCTCCGAGCAGGGCCTTGGCCAGCCGGCGATTGGCGTCCGGCCCCGGCGGAATGTCCAACTCGCGGTCGGCCTCGTCGAAATAGCGCGCGAAGCTGTAGGCCATCGACCGGGTCATGGCGGTCCGCGCCGGCGCCACCGTGTAGTAGTTGGTGAACTCCATCCCAGAGAGGTCCGCCCCGGCCTCCACGGCCATCAGCAGGCCTTCGCCCGTGTTGTTGGCCGCGCCCAGCAGGTGCGAGGCGAAGGCGCAGCCTCCGGTCGCGAGCACCACGGCGCCGGCGCGCACCGTCCAGTCCTCGCCCGACGGAAGACGCAGCCCGGCCGCGCCGGCGACCGAACCGTCCCGATGCCGCAGCAGTTCCAGGGCGGGACAGTGATCCAGGAAGGTGACGCCCAGGTCCTCCGCCTGGCGGCGCAGGGCGCGCATGTATTCCGGCCCGCGCAGGCCCCGGTACTGGGTCCGCCCCTCCGGATCGACCGAGAAGTCGTAATAGCCCGCCAGGGTCGGCAGGCTGTTCCAGGTGGTCTCCAGGATCCGCGCCATCCAGTCCGGCTCGGACAGGCCGAAACCGCGCGCATGACGTTCGGCGATGGCCCGCGCCCGCGCCTCCGGCGGATCGGGCGGAATCCACCAGTGCGACGGCCCCGCCGTGGCGGTCACGCCGCTCGTCCCGCAATAGCCCTTTTCGGCC
>CAMFHW010000369.1 GCA_945952175.1 uncultured Phenylobacterium sp.
GCCACGCCGACCATCATCACGACCCGAGACGGTCTCGCCTTCGAGGATGGCGACGACCGCGCCCGCGTGCTCGTCTTCGGCCGCGACACCGGCGGTCGTTATTCGCTGATGGAATGGACTGTCGCTCCCGGCCCCGCGCCGGCGACTGGATATGGCCCCCATCTTCACCGCGAGATCGAAGAGACCTTCCTGATCCGCAGCGGCCGCCTGGACTTCCTGCTCGGCGACGCCGTCACCACGCTTGGCCCGGGCGATTTCGTCCGCGTCCCGCCAGGCATGCGCCACGGCTACGCCAACACCTCCGGCGAACCGGTCGAGATGCTGGTCAGCTTCGTGCCGGGCGGCCTCGAGGAACTGTTCGTGAAGTACCGCACGGACGCCGACGGTCCGCAGTCCGGCGATGGCTTCGTCGCCGACGCCGCCGCGCTGTTCGCGTCCGAGTTCGAAGCCTAGGCCCGGCCGCCGCCCAGCAGGGCTTCGTCGGCACGGGCCTGCAGCGCCACCTCGGTGCGGCGCAGATAGAGGCCGGCCACCACCAGGGCGACCAGGCCCACGCCCAGGGCCGCCCAGGCGAACAGCCCCTCCATCCGATGGAAGAGTTCGCCGAAGCCATAGGCGAAATAGCCGACCGCGCCGGCCCAGATCGCCGCACCCAGCACGTTGAAGATCATGAACCGCCGGAAGCTCATCCGGTAGGTCCCGGCCAGCACCGCCTCATAGACCCGCAGCACGGCCATGAACCGGCCGAACAGCATGATCTTGCCGCCGTGAAGGCTGAACAGGTACTCGCCCAACCGCATCCGCGCGGCGTTCAGCCCCACATGGTGGCCGTAGCGCGAGAGCAGCGGATAGCCGCCGCGACGCCCGATCCAGTAGCCCATGGCGCTGCCCAGCGCCGAGGCGAGCCCAGCCACCGCGACGATGCCCAGGATGCTGATCCGGTCGGTGTGTTGCGCATAGATGGCCGCGGCGATCAGCGCCGCCTCGCCGGGAAGTGGAATCCCCAGGCTCTGGAAGGTGATCAGGCCGAAGACGGCGAAATAACCGTACTGGGCGATGAATTCGGACAAATGGATCAGGTTCAAAGGATCGGCTTTCAGGTCTCCACTACCGCCTTACCGACGGGAGCGAGCGAAATCATGGCGAGTTTCAGGTGTTGGAGCCCGAAGGGTATGCCGATGATGGTTACGCAAAGCCCTATCCCCAGCACGATGTGATGGATGGCGAGCCACCAGCCCGCCAGGACGAACCACACGATATTCAACACCAGCCCCACCGGGCCGGTTCCGAGGTCGCCGCGGCGGTTCAGCTCGGCGCGGTCGCGCACCTGGCGGCCGAACGGCCAATAGCTGAAGCCGGCGATGCGGAAGGCCGCGCTGGCCCAGGGCAGGCCCACGATGGTGATCGCCAGCAGTATGCCGGCCAGGATCCACAGGCTGCCGGAGATCCAGCCGCCGAAGATGAACCACAGAATGTTCAGGAGCAGTCGCATGCCGCCTCCGCCGTCCCCTGACAGATGAGGCCGGCGGAGGAGTCGCGCAAGCGGCCGTGACGCCGCGCCGTCGCTATTCCGCCGCAGACGCCTTGGGCGCGCGCCGCACCTCGACCACCCGCACGCGCGAACCGTCCAGCACCAGGGCCAGCTCGCCGCGCTTCAGCTTCAGGGCGTCTTCGCCGAACGCCTCGCGCCGCCATCCGCTCAGCGCCGGGGTCTGGGCGTTGTCGTCATTGGCGATCAGCTCCAGGTCCGAGACCGTGGCGATCAGCTTCGACGCCACGCCGGCGTCCTCGGCCCGCGCCTTCAGCAGCACCTTCAGCAGCTCCACGACCGCGCCCGCAGCCGGCGACGGCGGCTGGCGGCTGCGCTCGATCACCGGGGCGTAGGCCTCCGGATCCTTCAGCGCCTCGCGCACGGCGTCCAGCAGGTCCGGCCCGAAGCGCGAGCCCGAGAAGCCCTTGGGCACCGAGCGGAGCCGGTCCAGCTGGTTGGCGTCGGTCGGCGCCTGCGTCGCCAGTTCGTCGATCGCCTCGTCCTTCAGGATGCGGCCACGCGGCTGGTCGCGGGTCTGGGCGGTGCGTTCGCGCCAGGCGGCGACGGCCTTGTAGACCGCCAGGTACTTGGCCGTGTGCCGGCGCGGCTTCAGCCGCTTCCAGGCGTTCTCCGGCTCGACGTCGTAATTGGCCGGATCGCAGAGGTTCTGCATCTCGTCGTGGACCCAGGCCAGCCGGCCTTCCTTCTCCAGCCGCGTGCGCAGCATCGGATAGAGCTTGGCCAGGTGGGTCACGTCGGCGAGCGCATAGGTCAGCTGGGCGTCGGTCAGCGGCCGGCGCGCCCAGTCGGTGAACCGGCTGGACTTGTCGAGCTCGATCTTGAGCATCTGTCGGACGAGCGCGTCATAGGCGATCTGTTCGCCATAGCCGGCGGCCATGCCGGCCACCTGGGTGTCGAACAGCGGCCGCGGCATGGCCTTCAGGTTGTTGAAGATCTCCACGTCCTGTCGGGCGGCGTGGAACACCTTCTCGATCTTGGTGTCGCGCAGGATCGCCAGGAACGGCTCGAGGTCGATGCCCTCGGCCAGCGGGTCGATCACGGCTTCGGCGTTTGGGGTCGCGGCCTGGATCAGGCAGAGTTTCGGCCAGTAGGTCGTCTCGCGCATGAACTCGGTGTCCACGGCGACGAAAGGCTCGTTCTTGATCTTGTCGCAAAACGCCGCGAGTTCCGCGGTGGTTGTAATCGGCGTCATCAATTAGCTATAGCCCCGCGCACGCCCGAGTCTGCAACCCCGGCGGCGAATTTCTTGAGGTTTCCCTACCCATGACCGAGCGGCCCAACGGGCTCACCTACGCCCAGGCCGGGGTCGACATCGACGCCGGAAACGCCCTCATCGAGAAGATCAAGCCGCTGGCCAAGGCGACACGTCGTCCCGGCGCGGATGCGTCGCTGGGCGGCTTCGGCGCGCTCTTCGACCTCAAGGCGGCCGGCTATTCCGATCCGCTGCTGGTCTCCACGACCGACGGCGTCGGCACCAAGCTGAAGGTCGCGATCGAGACCGGCCTGCACGACACGGTCGGCGTCGACCTGGTGGCCATGTGCGTGAACGACCTCCTGGCCCAGGGCGCGGAGCCCTTGCTGTTCCTCGACTATTTCGCGACCGGCAAGCTCAATGTCGACGAGGCCGCCCGGGTGGTCGGCGGCATCGCGCAGGGCTGCAGTCTCGCCGGCTGCGCCCTGGTGGGCGGCGAGACCGCGGAAATGCCCGGCATGTATTCCGAAGGCGACTACGACCTGGCGGGCTTCTCGGTGGGCGCCGTCGAGCGCGGCGCGGTCCTGCCGCGGCTGGGCGACCAGCAGGCCGGCGACGTGATCATCGGCCTGGGCTCCTCCGGCCCGCATTCCAATGGCTATTCGCTGGTTCGTCGCATTGTCGAGCGCTCCGGCCTCCCCTGGGACGCGCCCGCGCCCTTCGCGCCGGGCCAGAGCCTTGCCCAGGCCCTGATGGCCCCCACGCGGATCTACATCAAGTCGGTGCTGCCCCAGATCAAGGCCGGCCGGATCAAGGGCTGCGCCCACATCACCGGCGGCGGCCTGATCGAAAATCCGCCCCGCGCCATCGCCGATGGCCTGGAAGCCCGGTTCGATTGGAACGCCTGGCCGTTGCCGCCGGTGTTCGCCTGGATGCAGGAGGTCGGCGGTGTCGCGGACCACGAGCTACGCCGCACCTTCAACTGCGGCGTGGGGCTCATTCTGCTCGTGTCGCCCCAGGATGCGCCGGCGGTGCTCGAGGGCCTTCTGAGCGCTGGCGAGGACGCCTTCGTCTGCGGCGAACTGGCCGCCGCCTAGGCCCGGAACGGCCGAACGCGGATCGGATCTCGGCCTAGGTCGCTGAATCTGAATCGGATTTCACGGAACTACCCGCTTTGAGTTCCCGTTGATGGCATGTGTCGAGGGACAGATGTTGTCGCGTGAGGAAAATATAGAGCAGGAAGCCCGGGACCTTTGGCGGACCCTGCGCAAGGATTCGCCGCCCGAGGGACTGACGGGTTCGGACCTGTTGCTGATCCTGGTCGCCCAGGCGCCTGAGCTGCGCTACGACCGCTACATCTCGCCGCATCTGCGCGAAAGCCAGATCACGCGGCCCCGGGCGCAGGATGGCGCGTCCTCCCCCCCGCCTCTTGGCTGATCCGAACCTCAGCGCCCCTGGAAGACCGCCGTACGTTTCTGGTTGAACGCGGCCACACCCTCGCGGCGATCCTCGGTCACGAACAGCCGGTTGTATTCCGACAGCTCCAGATCCATCGCCTGATCGAGCGGCAGCACCGCGCCGGTCCGCACCACCTTCTTCAAGGCCCGCACCGACAGCGGCGCCTTTGAGGCGATCAGCTTGGCCTGGACCAGAACCTGGGCGATCAGTTCGTCGGGCGGGCAGACGCGGTTGACCACGCCGATCGACAGGGCCTCGGCCGCATCGACCGGCGCGCCGCTCATCAGCATCTCGGCGGCGCGGCGCTCGCCTACGGCGCGGGTCAGCAACTGGGTGCCGCCCAGGCCCGGAATGATGCCGAGCCCCGCTTCCGGCAGGCCGATGCGGGCGGTCTCGCTGGCCCACGCGAAATCGCAGGCCAGCGCCATCTCCGCGCCGCCGCCCATGGC
>CAMFHW010000370.1 GCA_945952175.1 uncultured Phenylobacterium sp.
GCCGACACCGACCCCGAGCCAGATGATGCCGGTGCGCAGGTCGCGATAGGGCGAGGGCTTGGGGCGAATCTTCACCTCGGAGGTCATGGCCTCCACCACCTCGGTCGGCAGCGGCTGGCCTTTCTCGATGGCGGCGCGCAGGGTGTCCTGCAGTTTCTGGCGTTCCTGGCTGCGCAGATAGCTGGGCACGATGAACAGGGACGCGATCGAACCGAAAATGATCAGGATGATCAGCACGGGTTCCACGGGGTTCTCCTTCTCTCCGATGGCGGGCGCGTTCGCCCGTCTATGCAGGGAAAGAGGCGCCGCGCTCAGCGTACAGATGCAAGCCCGGCCATGAAATGTTCGTCATGATCCCGGGCTGAGGAAACGCGCCCGCGCCATGATCGCCACCGAACCCGCGACGGCGACGCAGATCAGGCCTGGCGCAAGCTCGCGTCCCACCACCGAAAGGGTCGGCGAAAGCGCCGGCCACAGCACGCAGATCATCGCCACGGCGACCGTGGTCAGGGTGCCCAGCGCCATCACGTCGCCCAGGAACTCGCGCCTCGCCACGGCCGCCAGCACCTCAGCCTGGAAGCCCGGGTCGCGTGGCGGCGGCAGGTCGGCCGCGAACAGGGCGGCTAGGCGTTCGTCAGGGCTCGTCATCGGAAACTCCCAGCGCCTGCAACAGGCGCCCGCGCCCGCGCGCGACATGCGACTTGACCGTGCCCAGCGGCAATTTCAGGGCGTCGGCCGCTTCGGCGTGGCTGAACTCGCCGGCCAGGCAGAGGGCCACGCAGGCCCGCTGCTCCAGCGGCAGGTCGGCCATGGCCCGTTCCAGAGCCATCCGGTCCTCCGGGGAGGCAGAGGCGGTCGCCGAAGCGGCCTTGCCGTAGTCGTCCTCCCGGCGACGTGCGCGCCGGTCGGAACGAGCCGCGGTCAGGCATTTGTTGTAGCCGATGCCGCAGAGCCAGCTACGCACGCTGGCCCCCGGCGTCAGGCGGTCGAGCCGAGACCAGGCGGTCAGGAAGGTCTCCTGGGCGAGGTCGTCGGCCAGGGCCCAGTCGCGGCAGGCGCGGCGCAGGAAGGCGCGCAGGGCCTGCTGATGGCGGTCGACCAGCCTGGAGAAGGCGTCGGTGGATCCACGCCGGGCGGCCTCCACCAGCACCTCGTCGGCCGACAGCCGGTCGAACGCCGGGACGGCCATGGCGAGCGGACGCGCGGGAAGGCCGAGGCCGCCCCAGCTCCATCCGTCCATGGCCAGCGCGCTCATCGCTACTTGTCCCGGAAGCTCATCGACAGCAGGGCGAAGGCGAGGTTCGCCCCGGCGACGCAGGTCAGGATGATCGCCACGAAGCGGAACGGCCCTTCCGTGCCGGGGATGTAGCCCTGCTGCGAGGCCAGCCAGAAGGCGCCGGCGATGGCGCCGGTGATCAGGGCCGAACGCCATTCCCAATAGGGCCCGCGCCGATAGTAGCGGCGATAGCGCCGATAGGCCCGGCGACCGCGATAGCTGTAGTCGTCGTCCTCGGGGTCGTCGCGCACCTGGCGCAGCAGTTCCGGGGGCGGGTCCTTGCCTTGGGCCGTGTAGGTCTTGACCACATCCAGCGCGTCGCGGCTGCGCTGATAGTTCAGCCAGCGGTCCCACGCGCCGAAGACGAAGGCGGCGATCGGGAAGATCAGCCACCAGTAGCTCGTCCAGAAGTCGTACATTGGCAGGCTCCGTGCCGGCGGGCGGTCCCCGCCGTTCTTTCGCGCCTTAATCGCCACCGCCCCGCCCGCTGGATGCAGGCGCGTCGGAAAAATCTATGTCGAAGCCAAGCACAGTGCGACGCGAATAACGTCCAGCGTCGCTTCCCCTGCTCTAAGCCTTCCAGCCGGTGCGCGCCTCCGCTTAGATGGCGGCCAACGACAGGGAGGTCCAGTTTTGCGTTCGATCGGATTGGAAGAGGTTGCGCCGCTGCTCGACGGCCATGTGGACATCCGCCGCCGCGCGTCCGCCCTCCAGCCCCTGCGCTACCCCGCCCCCGAGGCCGGGTTCTATGACGGCTTCACCCGCTGGGTCGCCACCTGCACCGCCGGCGTGCGGTTGCGCTTCCGAAGCGATACCCGTGCGCTGAAGCTCGCCGGCACCCAGCGGCTGATCGCCATGCCCACCTCCGACGAGAGGCGCGGGCTCTACGACCTCTATGTCGACGGACAGCTCCACGCCCGGACGGCGGCGGTCGGCGGTGCGGCCATGGATCCGCAGACCTTCGCCATGATCGGCGACGAGGCCTTCTCCATTCGCTTCGACGACCTGCCCGCCGGCGAGAAGCTGCTCGAACTCTGGCTGCCGCAGGCTGGTGGGGTCACGATTTCCGGCCTTGAACTCGGCGACGGCGCGAGCCTGGCCCGGGCGCCCGACGATCGCCCGCGCATCCTGTTCCACGGCAGCTCGATCACCCACTGCATGGAGGCCGAGGGCGCGAGCGCCGGCTGGCCGGCGGTGGCCACGCGCCTGGCGGGCGTCAGCCACCAGAACCTCGGCTGGGGCGGCTCTTGCCTGCTGTCTGGCCTCGCCGCCCGGATCGTGCGCGACGCCCGCGCCGACGCCATCGTGCTGAAGCTGGGCATCAATGTCTGGTCCGAGGGCATGTTGAAGGCGCGCACCTTCCAGGACTCGGCCCACGCCATGATCTCGATCATCCGCGAGAAGCATCCGGCCACGCCAATCGCGGTGATCTCGCCGATCTTCTCTCCGGGCCGCGAGGACGCCGGCGACGGCGTCACGCTGCGCCAGATGCGAACGATCCTCGAGGAGGTGGTCGCGGCGCGACAAGCGGCTGGCGACCGGAACATCCGCTATCTCAGCGGCTTGGAGCTGTTTGGTGAAGCGGACGCGGCCCTGCTGCCCGACAACCTGCATCCCAACACCGAGGGCTACCGGCTGATGGGCGAGCGGTTCCATCGACTGATGCTGAGCGGCGAGACTCCACTGCTTCGCGCCTGAGACCCGGTCAGCGCCAGACTTGGAGAACGCCTTGGCGACCCAACCCAACCTCGTCTTCTACGTTCCCGACGAACTGCGGGCGGACGCCCTGGCCTGCTACGGCAATCCGGTCACGAAGACGCCGAACTACGACCGGCTGGCCGCCGACGGCGTGCGCTTCGCCAACTGCCACACCCTGTTCCCGGTCTGCGGCGCCTCGCGTTGCAGCCTCCTGACGGGCTGGCCGGCCCACGTCCGCGGGCACCGTTCGCTCTACTACTTCCTGCGCCCGGAGGAGCCGAACCTGTTCCGCTACCTCAAGCGGGCCGGCTACGACATCCACTGGTTCGGCAAGAACGACGCGCTCGCGCCCGCCTCGTTCGCCGACAGCGTCACCGAGTGGCGCGACCGCTCCCCTCCCCTCAGCCCGGACCAGGCCAAGGCCTATGCCGGCGGCGGGATTATCCCCGGCGCCGTGACCATGCTGTTCGAGGCCTATGGCGACCGCCGCAAGACCGCCGACTGGGCCAATATGGAGGCGGCCTTCGACGTCCTTCGCCGCAAGGATCACCCGCGCCCGTTCTGCATCTTCCTGCCCCTGACCCAGCCGCATCCGCCCTATCGCGCGCCGGACGGGTTCCACGACCTCTACGATCCCGCGGACCTACCGCCGCTGGCCCCGCCGGGCTTACCGGGGGAACCCGCCTTCATTGAAGGAGTGCGTGTGTTGGCAGGCCTCGAGATCTTGACGGAGGAGGCGTTCCGGCGGGTGCGCGCAGTCTATCTGGGCCAGGTCAGCTATACGGACTGGATGCTTGGCGAGCTGATGGCGGTGCTGGACGAGACCGGCCGCGCCGACGACACCGCCCTCTTCGTCGCCTCCGACCACGGCGACTATGCCGGCGACTACGGCCTGATCGAGAAGTGGCCGGCGGGCCTGGAGGATGGGTTGACCCACGTGCCGCTGATCGTCCGCCTACCGGGCGGGGCGGCCGGCCACTTGGTCGAGGAGATGGTCGAGCTCTACGACATCATGCCGACCATGCTGGAGATCGCCGGCACGCGGGCGACGCACACCCACTTCGCCCGCAGCCTGATGCCGCAACTGCTTGGCGCGGAAGGCGATCCTGACCGCGCGGCCTATGCCGAGGGCGGCTACAACCCCTACGAACCCCAGGCGTTCGAGCCGCTGATCGGCGGCATCTACGGCCCCAAGACCAGGCTGCAGAATGAGCGACCGGAAACGGTCGCCCGCTGCGCCTCGGTCCGCACCCGCACCCACCGCTACATCCACCGGCCCGGCGGCCAGTGCGAACTCTACGATGTCGCGGCGGATCCGGGCTGCACACGCAATCTCATCGACGAACCCGCCCACGCCGCTACGCGCGAGGCGCTGCGCGACCGTCTGCTGAGCTGGTACGTCACGACCAGCGGCGTGCCGGCCTCCGACAAGGACGCGCGTGGCCTGCCGCCCTTCATCCGCATTCCGGATTTTGGCGAGGCGGCGGACGTGGCGCGCTACCTTGACCGACCCTAGTCGAACACCGCCGCATAGGTGTCGGGCTTGAAGCCAACGGTCAGCTTCCCGTCGACGTCCAGCACCGGCCGTTTGATCATCGAGGGTTGGGCCAGCATGAGCTCAATGGCCTTGGCCTCTCCGACATCGGCCTTGTCGGCGTCAGGCAGCTTCTTGAACGT
>CAMFHW010000371.1 GCA_945952175.1 uncultured Phenylobacterium sp.
GCCATCTCCAGCTCCTTCATCCCCCAGACCCGATAGGCGAAGAACTCGATCTCGCTCTCCACCAGCCGCCCGTCGCGCCACCGCTCATAGCGATCGCGGTTGACCCGCCGCTGGCCGATCGCGTCGGAGACCGCGAGCTGGCTCTCGTGGGTCAGGAGGTCGCCATTGGACGCCGCCCAGCTCCGCGGCCGGCCCTGGGCCTCGAAGAAGCTCATCGGCGGGATGTCGATCAGCAGTTGGCCGCCCGCCGCCAGGTGGTCGCGGAAGCGCGCCAGGGCCGCCAGCCCGGCCTCGAAGTCGTCGATCAGGATGAAGGAGCTGGCGGGTACGATGATCGCCGCATAGGCGCGGCCCATATCGAAGTCGTCGAAGCTGGCCTGGACCAGCCGGGGTTCGAGGCCCCGCGCGGCGGCGTTGGCGGCGCAGATCGCCAGCATCTCGGCGGAGCGGTCGAAGCCCTCCATCTCGATGCCGGCCTCCAGCAGGGGGATGGTCAGTCGGCCGGAGCCGCAGGCGGCCTCCAGGACCGGGCCGTCCAGGCCTTTCAGGCGGCCCTGATAGTAGGGCGTGTCGAACAGCGACCCGACCGGCTTGTCGAGATCGTAGATTTCCGCGCAGAGCCGCCCATAGCGGTTGCGCTCCGTGGTGTCGGACATGAAGGTCTCGATGTCAGAGGAAAGAGGCGGCCGCGCCCGGCGGGTCGGCCAGCGGTCTCTGCGGACCCGGCCAAGCGCTCAGGCGCCGGCGGCGATCCGCGTGGAATGACGAGCCTTCATTGAACCGCCTCCTCGCTTCGATGCGAGGCCAGCGTGCGCGGACGCGGTCAGTCCGTCAATTCCCGGGCTTCCTCGGGCAGCATGATCGGCACGCCGTCGCGGATCGGATAGGCCAGCCGGGCCTGGCGGCTGATCAGCTCGGCGCGGCCGCGGTCATAGTCCAGCGGGCCGTGGGTCACGGGACAGACCAGCACCTCCAGCAGGCGCGGGTCGATCTCGGCCTCGAGGGCGGGCAGGTCGTCTTGGTCAGCGGCAGGGGCGGTCATGAGGGGCTTTTACTGCAGGCTGTGCGGTTCGTCGCCGCCGTCGTCCATCGAGTCGATCTCGAGCAGGGCGGTGAGCGCCTCGCAGCGGGCGGCCAGCGACGGCGCCTCCAGCAGCGCCTGCTTCTCCACCGGCTCGAAGGGCAGGCCCATGGCCAGGCTGGTGACCAGGCTCTCCAGCGGCGCGGTCTCCGCCGTCTCCCAGTCGATGTCCAGCTCGCGGCGGTTCAGATAGGTCTTCAGCGCCTTGGCGAAGCGCTTGCGGTCGAACGCCTCGGCCTCGACGTCCTCGTCGCCCAGGTCCTCGGCATAACGCTCGAAGGTCGCGCGCACCTGGCGATAGGGCGTGCGCACCGGCAGCTCGTCGCCCACCCCGAAGCGGCACACGCCGGTCAGGGTGATCAGATAGGTGCCGTCCGAGGTCTCATTGAAGCTGGTGATCCGCCCGGCGCAGCCTACGCCCGCCAGGTTCGGCCGTGCGCGCTCGCCGCCGGCGGTCTGGATCATGCCGATCATCCGGTCGCCCGCCATGGCGTCGTCGACCATGTTGAGATAGCGCGGCTCGAAGATCCGCAGCGGCAGCTCGCCGCCCGGCAGCAGCAGGGCGCCGTCCAGCGGAAACACCGGAATCACCTGCGGCAGGTCGCCGGCGCGCCTGTAGCCGCTCATGGGCGCTCTCTCCCGGCTCATGAGAACAGGATCGAGGACAGCCGCCGGCGTCCCGAGCGGGTGATGTCCGAGCCCGGGCCGGCGGCCTCGAACACGGTCAGCAGCTGCTTGCGCGCCGCTTCGTCGTTCCAGGCCCGGTCGGCGGCGATGATGGTCAGCAGGTGGTCCGCCGCCTCCTGCCAGCGGCCGCGGCCGGCCAGCGCCTTGGCGAGTTCGTAACGGGCCTCGTGGTCGTCGGGGTTGGCGGCGATCGCCTTCTCGAAGGCCGAGGTTTCCGAGGGCGCCTCGTCGGCGAGGGCCAGCGCGGCGCGCACGCTGTCCAGGTCGGCGTCCTTGGCGTCGCCGGCGGCCTCGGCGATCTCGCGGGCGCGATCGATCTCGCCGGCGTCCAGATAGATCTTGGCCATGCCGCCCAGGGCCTTGGCGTTGGCCGGGTCGATCTGCAGCACCTGGGCGTAGGCCTGGGCCGCGCCGCCGATGTCGCCCAGCTCGACGCTTTCCTTGGCGAGCGCCAGCAGCTCGTCGGTCTCGTTCATCGGCGCCTGGCCGGCGAGGCGGTCGACGAAGCTCTTCACCTGGCTCTCGGGCAGGGCGCCCATGAAGCCGTCCACCGGTCGGCCGCCGGAGAAGGCGAACACGGCGGGGATCGACTGCACCCGCAGCTGGCCCGCATAGGCCGGATGCTGGTCGATATCGATCTTCACCAGCTTGACCTTGCCCTTGGCGGCCAGGACGGAGCGCTCGATGGCAGGGCCGAGCTGGCGGCAGGGGCCGCACCACGGCGCCCAGAAGTCGACGATGACCGGCGTCTCCTTGGACGCCTCGATCACGTCGGCCATGAAGCCGGCGTCCGTGCCGTCCTTGATGAGGTCGCCGGCCGGCTTGGGCTGGGTTTCGCCGATCAGGCTCATGTTGCTTATCCCGTCCCTGGGGTTCCCAGGCTCAAACACGCGTGGCGGCTAAAATGGTCCCTTCCGGCGACGTCTTCAACGCACCACCACGGCCATGGCCGGGAAATCCACCACCAGGGGCTCCACCGACAGCGCTTCTAGGAACCTGCGCAGCCCCGCCTGGCTGACCGTGGTGGTGGCGGTGTTGGTCAGCGGATGGAAGTTCACCTGCTCGGCCTCGGCCAGGGCGCGGTCCAGAACGAAGGTCACTCGGCGCTCCGTGTCGTTGACCAGGCCGAAGGCGGTGACCGATCCCGGGGTCACGCCCAGGGTCTCGGCCATCAGCTCCGCCGGGCCGAAGGACAGCCGCGCCGAGCCGATCACGGTGTGCAGGCGCTTGAGGTCGATCGCCGTGTCGTCCTTGGCCGAGATCAGCCACAGCCGGCCCTTGGCGTCCTTCAGGAACAGGTTCTTGGTGTGGGCGCCGGGGATGCCGTCCTTGACCCCCGGGGCCTCGCCGACGCGGAAGACGGCGACATGGTCGGTGGTCGTGTGGTCCACGCCGTGGGCGTCGAGGAAGGCGGTCAGGCCGGCGCGGTCGAGCATGCCGCTCTCTAGCTCGTCGGACGCGCCCAGGCCAAGCCGCGCTGGACGCGGCGCCGTCAAGGTCGTTAAGCAGGTTCGACAGACTTGGAATGCGAGAGGAGCCCCATGGAGCTCGAATGCTATCCCACCTCCGAGCGGCCGCCTGAGATCGTCGCCGGCCGGCCGCAGCGGGCCTGGATGGACAAGTTCTCCGAGCGACATCCCTATCGCTGCCTGCCGCTCTCCATGGCCAACACCACGGGCTGGGAGATCCTCTGCCCCATGGCCTTCACGGCCGAGTGGAACGGCGGGCTGATGCAGAACGACATCACGCTGAAGACCGACTACCCGCACCCGGACTTCCACAACTTCGCCAAGAGCCATTTCAGCCACGGCGTGCTGACCATGCATCCGGGCTATCTGTTCCGCACCCCGCCGGGCTGGTCGATGATCGCCCAGGGTCCGCCCAACCACGTCAAGGACGGCATCCAGCCCCTGGCCGGCCTGGTCGAGACCGACTGGCTGCCCTTCCCCTTCACGATGAACTGGATCTTCACCCGGCCCGGCAAGGTGCGCTTCGAGAAGGGCGAGCCCTTCTGCTTCATCACCCTGACCCAGGACAAGCAGGTGGCGGAATTCCAGCCGGCCATCCGCTCCATGGCCCGCAATCCGGAACTGCGCGACCAGTACGACACCTGGGAGAAGCACCGCTCGGAATTCAACAAGCGCATCTTCCGCCTGGACCCCGACGCGACCAAGGAGGCGTGGCAGCGCTACTACTTCAAGGGCGAGTTCCCGGAGGAGACCGGCGTGGCGCCCAAGGACCACGTCAACAAGCGCCGCCTGAAGGCTCCGAAATTCTTCGGGTGACCGCCTTGCAAACCCGCGGGCCCTCTGCCATAAGCCCGCTTCTCGAATTTCGGGGCGGCCGGAAACGGCGGTCCTTCAGGAGTGCGGGCGTAGCTCAGGGGTAGAGCACAACCTTGCCAAGGTTGGGGTCGTGAGTTCGAATCTCATCGCCCGCTCCAATGAAATTCGGACGACCAGCGCGGCCCTTTGGGGCCGCGTTTTCGTTTCGGGGTTCTAGGCGGCCCCGGCCACTTGCGCCTGGCCCTGGTGCGCGGGCCGTTTGAGCCGCTGGGCGATGGCCTCGGCCAGGTCGGCGCGGACCTCGTCGTTGCGGAACAGGTGGTCGACGCCCGGCGGGAACCGGGTGTCCATGCCGAACACCTCGGCGAGGCGGCCGCGCGGCGCGCCGAAATAGTCCTCGAACTCGGCCAGGAACGGGTCGTCCCAGCCCTGGATCACGAAGGCGTCGACGCCGCGGGCGGCGATGCCGCGCAGCTTGCGGCTTGCGGCCTCGGCGGGCGTCTCGCGGCCCATCGAGCGGGCCGCGCCGGTCTCCAGGGCCCGCTGCAGCAGCTGGCCCGGCACGGCGGCGATCTTGCGCCACGGCACGGCGC
>CAMFHW010000372.1 GCA_945952175.1 uncultured Phenylobacterium sp.
GGCGCGGGCGTGAACGTGCCCGTGGTCTCGCTCACCCCCGACGAGGCCAGGGCCTATTTCGGCTGGCTGGCCCAGCTCGCGGCCCAGGACCTCGCCGCCTCCGGCGCCCTGACCGGCCAGTGGCTCGACTGGACCCCCACCGGCCCGGACCTGCTCACCGACCTCCGCGCCAAGGACTACGGCGGGTAGGCGCTGCGCGACCTTACCCCAGCGGTCCCAACCAGGACTTGATCGTCGCGAAGGGGGAGGGGCAGAGCCCCAGGGCGTGGCCGACCTCGCCGACGCAGAGGATCAGGATCACCACATGGCCGACGACGGTCATGCCGTAGAGGCCCGACTGGCCGTCGGCGTCGTAGGTGCGGCCCTCGCTGTAGATCCGCCCGGTGCGCACCGCGCGCACCAGGGTCCACAGCACGAAGAGGCCCATCGCCCCGAACAGCGATCCCATGAACACCGGCGGCATGGCGGAGCCTCCCCTGATCGTCCGCGAGCCTAGGCCCGGTCGATTAAGGTTCCGCTTCGCCCGCGCGCAGGGCGTCGACGCGAGCGCCTAGGCGGCCGCGGGGCTCTTGCGGCGACGGCGCAGGCTCGCCCCGGCCAGGCCGAAGCCGCCCAGCATCAGGGTCCAGACCGCGGGTTCGGGGGTCGGCGACGTCCCGTTGACGCCGGCGAACTGGTAGAACAGCTCCTTCTCGCCGTCCGTCACACCGACCCCGTAGGTCTTGGTGCCCGGCCCGAACAGGTCGCCGTCGCCCCAGAGGTTCACGGTGTAGCCACCGGCCACGGTGAAGGCCATGCCGAACACGTCCACGAAGGTCCCGGCATAGGGGAAGGCGCAATCGATCGGCGAACCGTCGGGGAAGTAGAGGTTGTTGGAGCTGGGCGGTCCGCCGGGGAAGGCGAGATAGAGGAGGCTGGACGGCACCAGTGGGTCGAACACCGGGTCCCGTTCATTGGTCGGGCTGGTCGGCACGATCCCGGTGATCGCCGCATCGAAGATCCCGTCCGCCGCATCGGTGAAGAGCCCGCTGATCCCGGTGATCATGAACGCGCCGGGCGGATCTGTGCGGCAGGGATTGTGGCCGGCGGTCCCGCAGGCGGGATCGGGATCGGCCGGGGCGACATTGGGCGCGATGGTCAGGAAACCGTGTCCGGCGACCCCGCCGCCATTGTTGAAGCCGAATCCCACCACCGCCGCGTTCGCTTGGAATCCCAGCGTCAACGCCGCGACGGCCGCACCCGCGGCCAAAATCCTAGTCTTCATCTTGCCACCCTAAAGCTTTCATCACCCAGCTTGCTTTTATGGGCGGCAGCCAATCACGATGGATATGGAGCGACAAGGCGTCGACTGGACGAATTCGCTCTAATTAGTGGTTATAAGACAGAATTCGTCGGTGGCGATAATTGGTGCGCGACGCCTCAGTCGGGCGACAACATGCCGAGCAGCTTGATCCGGAAGACCAGCACGCTATTGGCCGGGATCGGGCCGGTGGCCTCGGCGCCATAGCCGAGGCTCGGCGGGACGTAAAGGATCCACTCGTCGCCGACCCGCATCATCGGCAGCGCCTCCATCCAGGCCGGGATCAGATCGCCGAGCGGCATGATCGCCGGGTGGCCGCGCTCGAAGGACGAGTCGAACACCTGGCCCGAGGTCAGCGCGCCCTCGTAGTGGACCTTGATCAGGTCGCCGGCCTTCGGTGATGGGCCGGCCGGTCCGGACTGGACGATCTTGTACTGCAAGCCGGAGGGCAGGGCTTTCACCCCCGCCGCCTTCGCGTTCTGGGCCAGGAAGGCGGCTGGATCGGAGGCCGCCGCCGGCGCGGGGGGCGCGGCGGCCAGGGCGTCGGCGCTCGCGGTCGTGGCGAGAACGGCGGCGAAGGCGAGCGGGATCAGGGCTTTCATGGCGCACTCCGTGGACCGCGCGCAGATAGCCGTGCTCGCGCGTCAGGGAAAGGGCGCCGCATTGCGAACGTCATCGCCGGCCCCGTCCCAGGATCGGAACTCCAATTTCCCGCCGTCATCGCCGGGCTTGTCCCGGCGACCCAGATGCGCCTGAGTCCTCGGCAAATCTCCGGCCGTGGCGTTGATGGGTGGCCGGGACAGGCCCGGCCATGACGTTTGGGTTGGAGCCCAGCCTTCAACCCGCGTCCGCCGTCTCGCGTCCCGCCATCTCCCGCGCCCGGCGGTATTCGCGGCCGGCCTCCGCCACGGCGGGCTCGACGTCGCGGGCCATCATCACCCCGGCCTCCACCGCCGCCGCGGCCGCCGCCCGGAAGCGCGCCAGATAGCCGGCCTCGTCGCCATAGAGCGCGTCCAGCGTCGCGGCGTCGAAGGGCTTGTTCGACCCGCGCAGCCGGCCGGCGAAGTCGTCGCTCACCGGGGTCGAGCTGTTCATGGCCACCGGGGCGTCGGCCTGCGGCAGGCGCGCCCCGCCGGTGGCGATCCCATGCCGGTCGCGCACCACCTCGCCCTCGCTCGTGAAGTCGATCGGCGGCTGGCGCGGCGGCGGCGCGCCGCCTTTCACCCAGCGGTTCAAGTGGTGCAGCGCCGCGTCATAGAAGGGCTGCAGATAGATCCGGTTCATCTGTTCCGACGGCGCGGGCGGAGCCGCGCCGAAGTCGCGCCGGTACTTCTCGTTGCGGGTCAGCTGGGCCTGGTGGGAGACGTGGGTCAGGGCCGCCGCCTCCCAGGTGCGGAACCGGTCGGTGTCCGCCTGGCGCACCGGCACGCAGGAGATCGCCTCCAGCTCCGTGTTGACGATCATCGCCGGCGCGTCGAGGTCCTCGCGGATCAGGTTCTGGCCGCGCGGCAGGCGGATATTGGCCGCCGCCGGATTGACCGGGCGATCCGACGCCTCGATCAGCGTGCCGCTCCCGAAATAGATCTGCAGCATGTAGCCGTCGAAAGCGTGGCCGCCCTGCTCGGGCGGCAGCGGATGCACCGCGTTGATGTAGGTGGCGAGCCGTCCCGCCGACTGCGAGGCGCCCAGGCCAATCACCTTCTTCACATCCAGCCCGCCCATCGGATCGACCGTCCGGTCGCGGTCCGGGCCCACGGCGCGGGCGACCTGGGAGAAGATGTCGTAGGAGGCGTCGTCCGAGGGGATGCTGAGTTCGCCATAGCGTTCGGGGTCCCAGGCGGAGAGCCCCTGCGGGTTTTCCGCGAATCCGTGGACGCCCACCCTCTGCACGGTGGCGCAGACATAGGCGTAGCCCTCGTCCAGCACCTCGGGGCCCTCGCCGAAGAACAGCTCATAGCCGGCGGTCACGTTGTTCCAGCATACCACCACCGTGCCGTTGAATTTCGCCGGGTCGGCGGGCCGATAGACCAGGAAGCGGGTCTTGAACGGGACCTTGCCCTTCGGCTCGGCGCGCCACCGGCCGTCGCGCCCGAACTCCGCGCCCGGCGCGGCTGCATAGGTCGTCGCCTCGCCGGTCAGGAAGAATTCCGCCTCGACGAAGCCCTTCGTGGCCAGGTCGATGAGCGGCCGGTTGAACGCCCAGCCGTGGCGGCCGCCTTCGACGGGTCCCTGGATCATGTCTCGCTCCCTCGCGGTCCCGCCTCTTGGCTGGCGGCTTTCGACCACCCTAGCGCCAAGGCCATGGCCCTGGAATGGCGCTCGCGGAGCGATGGGGCGGCTTGCCGCCGGTCAGGTGACGGTCGGCGTCCGGCGCGGCTGGGCCATGCCGAAGGTCGTCCGGGCGGGCGCGGCGCCGAAGGTGTTCGCCATCGGGCTCGCCATCGCCCCGCCGGTCGCGCCCAGCGCCTGCTCGCGATAGGCGTTCAGCTCCTCGACCATCTTCTCTTGCGACTTCGGCCAACCCTTGGGCAGGGACCCGTCGGCGGCGAGCGCCCGACCCAGCCGGGTCATGATCGTCTCCTGGCGCACGCCCGGCCGGTAGTTGTAGCCGATCATCTTGCCGCCCCGCGGCATACGATAGACGAAGAACGGCTCGATATCGCCCCAGGCGATGGTCTTCGGCGTAAGCACCAGGCCGCCCACCACCGTGAAGCCCTGGCGATCCATCAGCAGCCGCTGCGGCCGGACCATCAGCAGGCTGAACACCGCCACGCAGAGTCCGAAGAACAGCAGGCCGAGCTGCGCCTTCCAGGCTTCCCCGTCGGGGTGCAGCACGGCCACCAGGGCCATGCCCGCCAAAGCCAGGCTGCCGGCCAGGTAGAGGCCGATCTTCCACCGGGCGACCGAGATCTCAGTCGGCTGCATCGTCCATGTTCTCCCGACAGGCCGCCAGGGCCAAGCTACACCCCTGAGGTGAACGGGACGTTCCACTCACGCTCACGCTTCAGTGCGGGATCAGCATCGACAACGACCCCCGCTCCCCACCGGTCAGCGCTTCACCCCCTTCCTCACCCAGGTGACGCTGGAGAAGACCAAGGACTAGGCGGTCCAGCGACAGGGGACTGGATCGCCGTTCGCCAGAACAGTGTTCCCGTCCCCGAACGGCCGGGTCGGGACAGGAAGACTATTCGCGTCGATACGGTGGATGGGCCGCGCCGGAATAGTCATCCAGTCCCCACGCAGCCTGCGCTGAACATCACCGCCGCCGCCGCCGCCGATCCCGGCGCACCTTTTTGACCGTCGGGTGACCGCGTTCCCCGCCCAGCCTAGGCT
>CAMFHW010000373.1 GCA_945952175.1 uncultured Phenylobacterium sp.
CGTGGCAGGTCGCGAGGGGGGCGGAGCAGTTGCCGAGCGCGGCCTTCGTCCCCCAGAGCACCTGAACCGGGCAGACGATCTTGCGCCCGGCCTCGCGGTCGGCCCGGTCGGCGGCGACGTCATAGGTCGCGCCGGCCCGATAGTCCTCGCACATGGCGTGGATCACGGCGGGGTCGCGGGCGGCGGCCTTGTAGTCGGCATATGAGGCGTCGGTGAACGGCGCGGGCCGGCCGCGCAGCATGCCGCCGAACAGGAAGAGGTCGGGGTCGGCGGCGATGAAGGTCTCCGGGAAGGGCGCCTTCTGGGCCAGGAACGCCCAGTGCCAGTAACCCAGGGCGAACACCTGGTCGGCGAGCCGCCAGACCTCGCCGGTGGGGATGATGTCGAGGATCGACAGCCTGGTCAGCACGCCGGGATGGTCGAGCGCCAGCCGATAGCCCACCCGCGCCCCGCGATCGTGGCCGGCGATAGCGAACCGCTCGAACCCGAAATGCCGCATCAGGGCCAGCGCATCCCGGGCCATGGCGCGCTTGGAATAGGACTCGTGGCCCTCGACGGCCGCCGGCTTGGAGCTCTCGCCATAGCCGCGCAGGTCCGGAGCGATGACGGTGAAATCGCGGGCCAGGTCGTCGGCGATCTTCTCCCACATCATGTGGGTCTGCGGGTAGCCGTGCAGCAGCAGGAGCGGCGGGCCGGATCCGCCATGGCGCACGCGCAGCGCCGCCTCGCCGACATCGACCCGCGACAGTTGGAAGTCTTCGAACGCCATTTGTTCTCGTCCAGCTTGCCCGGCCGCGCCCGGCTTTGCGACAAGGGCGCCATGAGCACCGAGCCGATTCGCTGCGCCTGGCGCGGGATGCAGGGCGATCCCGTCTACGAGGCCTATCACGACACGGAATGGGGCGTGCCGGAATACGATTCCCGCGCGCTGTGGGAGAAGCTGGTGCTGGACGGATTTCAGGCCGGTCTTGCCTGGATCACGATCCTGCGCAAGCGCGACGCCTTCCGCATGGCCTTCGACGGCTTCGATCCGGAAAAGGTCGCCCGCTATGGCGACGCCGACCGCGCACGCCTGATGGCCGACACCGGCATCGTCCGCTCCAACGCCAAGATCGACGCCGCCATCTCCGGCGCGCGGATCTATCTGGACATGCGCGACAAGGGCGAGGACTTCTCGGAATTCCTCTGGGCTTTCACCGGCGGCAAGCCGATCCAGAACCGCTTCACCGCCTTCGGCGACGTCCCGGCCCAGACCCCGCTGGCGGTCGAGATGTCCAAGGCGCTGAAGGCCAAGGGCTTCAAGTTCGTCGGCCCGGTGATCGTCTACGCTTTCATGCAGGCCACCGGCTTCGTGAACGACCACTTCGTCAGCTGCCACTGCTACGATCGCATCAAGAAACTCGGCGCCTGATGCCCGACCTGCTGCTCGAGCTCGCCTGTCCGTCGCCCGTCTGCGGGGTGGACGAGGCCGGGCGCGGGCCCTGGGCGGGGCCGGTCTCGGCCGGCGCGGTGATCCTCGATCCCGACCGCCTCCCGAAGGGCCTCGACGATTCCAAGAAGCTCTCCGCCAAGGCCCGCGACGCCCTTGAAATCGAGATCAAGGAAACCGCGCTCGCCTGGGGTGTCGCCATGGCCAGCGTCGAGGAGATTGCCGAGCTCAACATCCTGCAGGCCACGGGCCTCGCCATGCACCGGGCGGTCAGCATGCTGGCGGTCACGCCGGTCTTCGCATTGGTGGATGGAAACTACGCCTTCAAGCTGCCGGTGCCGATCAAGACGGTGACCAAGGGTGACGCCATCAGCGCCTCGATCGCCGCCGCCTCGATCCTCGCCAAGACCGCCCGCGACCGGCTGATGGCCGAGATGGACGGCCTCTATCCGGGCTACGGCTTCGCCGCCCACAAGGGCTATCACGCTCCGATCCATGTGGAGGCGCTGCGCCGGCTGGGCCCCTGCGCCATCCATCGTCGCGGCTGGGCGCCGATCCGCGCAGCCCTGGAAATTGATCAATCGAATCAAGATTGACGCCTAAGGTGCGCGGGTCTGACCTCAGCCCATGAGCAAGACCGAAATCGCCCAGGCCCTGCGCTTCCAAGGCGGCGCCTGCACCGCCCTGGGTTCGCCCTTCAGTGGCGGCCTCCTGGCCCTGGCCGCCGACGATGTCGAGGCCGGCGGCCCGGTCGCCGACCTGACCGCCCCCTGGATCGACGCCGATGTCCGCGCCCAGATGCACGACGCCGTGCCGCTGCGCCTGCTGGGCGCCCTGCACGACCTCGTGCTGAGCGGCGACGAGCCGGCCCTGGCCGCCGCCTATCCGCGCCCCGACCGCCCGGCCGATCCCGCCGAGGCCTGGGCCGCCGCTCGGCCCGCCCTGATCCGCTGGCAGGACCGGCTGGCCGCCTTCATGAGCCACGAGCCGCAGACCAACGAGGTGCGCCGCTCGGCCTGCCTGGCGCCCGGCTTCCTGACCATCGCCAAAGAGACCGGTCTGCCGATCCGCGCCTTCGAGATCGCCGCCAGCGCCGGGTTGAACCTCAGTTGGGACCGCTACGCCTATCGGTTCGGTGACGTGGCTTGGGGCGACCCTGAGAGTTCGGTCCAGATCGACACCGAGTGGGAAGGCGCGCCCCCGCCGGTCGACGCCAGGGTCGAGGTCATAGAGCGCGCTGCCTGCGACCGACGGCCCGGCGATCTCGCCGCTCCGGTCCAGCGCCGCCGCCTCCTGGCCTATGTCTGGCCCGATCAATTCGAACGCTTGGCGCGCATCCGCGGCGCGATCGACCTCGCGCGCCGTCTGGGCGTCGTGGTGGAAGAGGCCGACGCCGTCGACTGGGCCTGGCGCGCCAAGCCCAAGGCGGGCGCGGTCACCGTACTCTATCACTCGGTCTTCTGGATCTACATGCCGCCGGAGAGCCAGGCGGCTCTGGCGCAGACCATCGCCAGCCTCGGCGCGTCGGCCAGTCCCGAGGCGCCCTTCGCCTGGCTGCGCATGGAGGCGCCGCCGGACAACCTCGCCGCCATGGAGCTGCGGCTTACCCTGTGGCCCGGCGGGCAGGAGCGGCTGCTCGCCGACACCCACCCGCACGGCGCCTGGGTGAAGTGGAAGGGCTGACCGATCGACTTGAGCGCCCCGAGCCCGGCGGCCTAAGGTCGGCCCATGACCCCTGACAAGATCGCCGACGCCCACCGCGACCGCTCGGTCGAGGACTATCTCTTCCCGCCGATCGAGGCCTATGCCGAGGGCCGGCTCAAGGTCAGCGACCTGCACGAACTCCATTGGGAGGAAGCGGGCAATGCGGATGGTGTTCCCGTCGCCTTCCTGCACGGCGGCCCGGGCGCGGGCTGTTCGGACAAGCACCGCCGCTTCTTCGACCCCAAGGCCTGGCGGATCGTCCTGCACGACCAGCGCGGAGCGGGGCGTTCCACGCCCTATGCCGAGATGCGCGACAATTCGACTCAGGCCCTGGTCGCCGACATCGAGCGCCTGCGCGAGGCGCGCGGCATCGACCGCTGGGTGGTGTTCGGCGGCTCCTGGGGCTCGACCCTGGCGCTCGCCTACGCCCAGGCCCATCCGGACCGCTGCCTGGGCGTCATCGTTCGCGGCATCTTCCTGGGCGAAGACTCTGAGATCGACTGGTTCATGCAGGGCATCCGCGTGGTCTCGCCGGAGGCCTGGCGCGACTTCCGCACCTTCCTGCCGGTGGTCGAGCGACCCGACCTGCTGGGCTCCTATGTGCGGCGCCTCAACGATCCCGACCCCAAGGTCCATGGCCCCGCCGCCCTGGCCTGGAGCCAGTACGAGGCCAAGTCCTCGACGCTCTATCCGGAGGTCGACCTCGTCGAGGAGATGAGCGCCGACACCAAGGCCCTGGCGCTCTCGCGCATCGAGGCTGGCTATTTCGCCGAGCACATGTTCCTGGAGCCCGGCGAGCTTCTCGAGGGCGTCGAGAAGATCCGCCACATCCCGGGCATGATCGTCCAGGGCCGCTACGACATCCTCTGCCCGATCGCGGCGGCCGACGCGCTGGCCCGCGCCTGGCCGGAGGCGGAGTACGTCCTCGTCCCCGACGCCGGCCATTCGGCCTTCGAGCCGTCGCTCGCCCGCGAGCTGGTCGCCGCGACCGAGCGGATGAAGCTGCGGTTGGGCGTCGCAGGGCGGCGTTAACCACGTTCGTCCACGGACCTTTCACCACGAAGATTCAGGATTCAGCCTCGTAAGTAGCGAGGCGGCCATGGGTCTTTCCCCCGACACCATCATTCTGGGCGACTGCATCGAGGAGCTGAAGAAGCTCCCCGCCAAGTCCGTCGACCTGGTGTTCGCCGACCCGCCTTACAACCTCCAGCTCGGCGGCGACCTGCTGCGTCCGGACAATTCCAAGGTCGACGCCGTCGACGACGATTGGGACCGGTTCGACAGCTTCGAGGCCTATGACAAGTTCACCCGCGCCTGGCTGACCGAGTGCCGCCGCGTGCTGAAGGACGACGGGGCGATCTGGGTGATCGGCTCCTATCACAACATCTTCCGCGTCGGCGGCGCCCTGCAGGACCTTGGCTTCTGGATCCTGAACGACATCATCTGGCGCAAGACCAACCCGATGCCGAACTTCAAGGGCACGCGG
>CAMFHW010000374.1 GCA_945952175.1 uncultured Phenylobacterium sp.
GCGAGGTGTCGTCATAGGCCCCGCGATCAACGGTCGAATTGGCGCCGATGGTCACGCCGTCCTGAAGGATCACGCGGCCGAGCTGGGGGATGTCGATCAGGCCCTTCGGTCCGGCCGTGGCGCCGAAGCCGTGCTCGCCGATCACCGCGCCCGCCAGAATGCGCACCCGGTCGCCGATCAGGGCGAAGCCGATCGAAGCGTTGGCCCCGATCACGCAGTCGCGGCCGATGGAGACGCCCGGGCCGATCACCGTGTTTGGCCCGACGGTGGTTCCGGCGCCGATGCGCGCGCCCTGCCCCACCACGACGCCCGGCGCCAGCACCACGCCCTCCTCGAAGGCCGCGTCCGGCGAGATCGCCGCCGCGCCCGCATGGACCCGCGGCCGGTGCAGCCGATTGGCGGCGATCGCATAGCCCGCATGCGGGTTGCGGATGACCAGCGCGGCGCAGCCCTCGGGCACGGCCTCCGCCAGCGCTTCGGGCACGAAACAGGCGGCCGCCGGACTGGTCGCCAGGTCGGCGGCGTAGCGCTTGTCGTTGACGAAGGTGATGCTGTCGCCGCCAGCCTGGGACAGGATGGCCACGCGGCTGACCTGCACGGCGCCGGCGGCCGGATCGGCCAGCTTGGCGCCCGTCAGCTCGGCGAGGTCCGCCAGGCTGACAGGGCCCAGGTCCTGGAAGAAACGCGGGTCAGGCATCGGATGACTCATGCTCCGACCCGCGTCGTACGCGCGAGTCGTCCTACTTGGAAGTCTGGGCGGGCGTGGTCGCCTGGTCCAGACGCTCGCGGTCGAAGGTGAACTGGGTGATCTTGGCGTTCAGGCCGGTGATCACCTGCTGGGTGATGTCCATGGCCGGGTTGACCACCATCACCGCGTCACGCTGGATCAGGATGCTGCACTTGGCCTGCTGATAGGCCGTGCCCACGACCGGGTTCATTTCCTGGCCGATGCGGCCGATCGCCTTCTGCTGGGTGGCCTGGAGCTCGCGCTCGCGCAGCTGGGCCTTGCGGTTCCAGGCGTTGGCGCGGACCTGCAGGGCGGCGTTCTGCTGGTCGAACGCGCCCTGGTCGAGGGTGGCCTTCTTGCCGTCCAGCGCCTTGGCGTCGTTGGTGATGGCGGTCTGCTCGGCGGACAGCTCCGATTGGGCCTGGGTGCCGATCTGGTTCAGGCGGGTCTGGACGTACTTGCCGACCGTCGAGTTGGCGATGACGCCATCGACGGACAGCACGCACACGCCCGGCAGAGCCGGGCCGTGGGTGATCGCCGGCGCGGCGGCGGCCGGGGCGGCCGCCTGGGCGTAGGCCGCTTCGCCGGTCGCGAACGACATGGCGGCGACGCTAGCGGCCGCGATGAGGGTTTGGATTTTCATGAGATCAGAACTTCGTTGCAGTGGAGAACCGGAAGGTTTCGGTCCTGTCGTAGTCTTCCTTGGACAGGATCTGGCTGAAGTCGAAGCGGATCGGACCCATGGGCGATTTCCAGAAGATGGAAAGGCCGGCCGAGGCGCGCAGCGACAGGTCGTCGTGAATATTGGGGTCGATCTTGCCGGTGGTGTCGAGCTTGTCCTTGTCGTCCAGCAGGCCGACGGTGCCGAAATCGGAGAACAGGGCGGCCTTGATGCCGTACTGCTCGGGCAGGAAGGTCGGGACGGTCATCTCGACCGTGCCGATCGCATAGACCTTGCCGCCGAGGGCGTCGGTGCGGCCGGCGTTGGTGTCGCGCGGACCGATACCGGCGGTCTCGAAGCCGCGGAAGGTGTTGCCGCCCTTATAGAAGCGGTCGTTGATGCGGATGGTGTCGCCGTTCCAGCCGGCCACATAGCCGGCCTGGCCGAGCACGCTCAGGCGGTAGTTCTTGGTGAAGCCGTGGAACCAGCCGCCTTCGACCTCGGTCTTCACATAGTTCACGTCGCCGCCCAGGCCCGCGAAGTCCTGGGTGAGGTTGCCGTAGAAGCCGCGGGTCGGCGTGATCGGGTCGTTGCGGCGGTCGAGCGACAGGCCATAGCCGACCAGCGAGGTCGTGTAGCTGCCGCGCTGGGCGCAGAGCGACAGCGAGACGATCGGCGCGGTCGGGTCGCAGTAGGAGCTGTCGATCTTCACGTCGTCGTTGCGGATGACGTAGCGCAGCGACATGGCCGAGTTGAGCGTCAGCGGGAAGCCGGCGCGCAGGTTCATGCCGACCGAGGCGCTCTGATAGGCCGAATACTGCGAGAAGTCGTAGCGGTAGGAGTAGAGGTCGATACCGGCCCGCAGGTTGCGGTTCATGAACCGCGGCTCGGTGAAGCTGAGGTCCACCTGCTGGCGCAGCGAGCCGACCGAGATGCGGGCCCGCACGTCCTGGCCGCGGCCGCGGAAGTTGCGCTGGGTGATGCCGAGATCGAGGACGAGCTGGTCGACCGAAGAGTAGCCGGCGCTGAAGGACAGTTCCCCGGTGGGCTGCTCGTCGACCTTCACCTGCAGGTCCGTCCGGTCCGGATTGGCCGTCGGAATCTCGGTGATGTTGACGTCCTTGAAGAAGCCGAGCGCCTTGATGTTGTTCTTGGAGCGGTCGACCAGGGCGCGGTTGTAGGCGTCGCCTTCGACGAGGTTCATCTCGCGACGGATGACATAGTCGAGCGTCTGGGTGTTGCCGACGATATCGATGCGGTTGACGTAGACGCGCGGGCCTTCGTTGACCTGGAAGGTTACGTCGACGGTCTTGGTCTGCGGGTTCGAGGTGTAGCGGGGACGCACGTCCACCGAGGCGAAGCCCGCCGCGCCGGCCGCGAAGGTGAGCGCGTCGGTCGCGCTCTCGATCTTGTCGTCCTCGTAGAGATCGCCCTGGCGGATCGGCACCAGCGCGGTCAGCAGGTCCTTGTCGAGCTTCTTCAGCTCGGTCTCGACCGAGATCTTGCCGAACTTGTACTGCGGGCCTTCCTCGAGGGTGTAGGTGACCACGAAGCCGTTCTTGTCGGGCGCCAGTTCGGCCACGGCGGAGATGACCCGGAAGTCGTAGAAGCCGCGGTTGCGGTAGTGCTTGCGCAGCTGCTCCTTGTCGTACTCCAGGCGGTCCGGGTCGTAGTTGGCGTTGTTCGAGAAGAACTTGTACCAGGTCGACTGCTCGGTCACGACGACGTCGCGCAGGTCGTTGTCGGAGAACTCCTTGTTCCCCAGGAAGTTGACCCGCAGCACCCCGCTCTTGGGGCCTTCGTTGATCTCGAAGATCAGGTCGACGCGCTTCTGGGGCAGTTCGACGATCTTCGGCGTGACGGTGGCCGAGATACGGCCCGAGCGGCGATAGAGCTCGATGATCCGCTGGATGTCGGCCTGCACCTTGGCCTTGGTGAAGATGCCGCGCGGCCGCACCGTGACCTCGTCGCGGAGCTTGTCTTCCTTCAGGCCCGAATTGCCCTCGAACACCACCTTGTTGATGATCGGGTTCTCGACGACCGTGATGGTCAGGTCGCCGTTCAGCAGGCCGATCTTCACGTCGGAGAACAGGTCCGTGCGGAACAGGGCCTTCAGCGCCAGGTCGATCTTGGCCGGATTGACCGTCTCGCCCGCCTGGATCGGCAGGTAGGACAAGATCGTCGACTGCTCGATACGCTCGTTGCCGGTCACGATGATCCGGTTGACCACGCCTTCCTGCTGGCCCGCCTGGGCCAACGCCACGGCCGGGACGACAAGGGCGCTCGACCCCAAAAGCAGGGCGAGGCCGGAGGCGAGCGCGGCGCTTCGGGCGCGGGTTCTTTGCATCGTTTCAGCCGTCAACGGAAAAAGGGGGCCGGTCAGGAGAACAGGCGGCCTAGGTTTTTGAACACAGACAGTTGCTGCAGGTCGTTCCAGGTGGCGAACAACATCAATCCGAGCACCAGCGCAAGGCCCACCCGATACCCTGCCGCCTGAACCTTGGCCGCAAGAGGGCGGCGGGTGGCGGCTTCGTAGGCGTAGAACAGCAGATGTCCGCCATCGAGAACCGGAACCGGCAGCAGATTCATGAAGCCGATGCCGACCGAAAGCACGGCGGCGAGGCCCAGCAGGTTCGCGCCCGCGCCCAGGATGACTTCGCCGATTCCCTGCGCGCCCTCGGCGCCGGCTTCCGCGGCCTGGCTCGAAACCTGGGCGATTCGCAGCGGGCCGCCCAGCTGGTCGGTCGGCACCTGGCCGGTGACCATCCGCCCCAGATAGAAGACCGTGGTGCGCAGGATGTGCCAGGTGCGGTCGACACCCTCACCCAGCGCCTCGATCGGGTTGTAGTGCACGCGCTGGATCGCGTCGGGCCCAGTCGCCCGGATAACGCCGAGGGTTCCCTGACGGCGCTTCTGGCCGGTGTCGTCGGCGCGCATCGCGAAATGCGGGGTCGCGATCAGAGTGACGTCCTGGCCGGCGCGGCGAACGACGAACTCTGTCGGCAGGTTCACCCGGATCTGCACGACCTCGTTGACTTCGTCGAAGCTGCGAAGCGGGCGGCCATCGGCGCGCACGATCAGGTCCCCGGGCTTGAATCCGGCCTGTTCGGCGGCGCTGCCCGGCATGACGCCGGCGATCTTCGGAATGATGACCGGCCCCCCAAACGCCACCACCACCACCGCCAACCCCGCCCCGGCGCGCACGACCTCCCAGACCGCCCCCCCCCCCCC
>CAMFHW010000375.1 GCA_945952175.1 uncultured Phenylobacterium sp.
CGTTGGGGGAGGTGGATCGCGGCAACGCCGCGAGACGGAGGGGGCTGAAGCCCACCAGGCTCACTGCACCTACCCCCTCAGTCAGGCGCGGCTCGCGCCTGACAGCTCCCCCAACGGGGGAGCAACTTGGCGGCGCGCTACACCGCTTCCTTCAACATCCGCCGGCGTTCAACCGATGACGGGATGCGCATGGCCTCGCGGTACTTGGCGACGGTGCGCCGCGCGATGTCGACGCCGGTCTCCTTGAGGATCTCGACGATCCGGTCGTCGGAATGGACCTCGGCCTCGGTGCGCTCGGCGTCGATGAGCTGGCGGATCTTGTGGCGCACGCTCTCGGCGGAGTGGGCCTCGCCGCCCTCGGTCGCCTGGATCGCCGAGGTGAAGAAGAACTTCAACTCGAACAGGCCGCGCGGCGTGGCGATGTACTTGTTGGTGGTCACCCGGCTGACCGTCGACTCGTGCATGCCGATCGCGTCGGCGACGGTCTTGAGGTTCAGAGGCCGCAGGTGCTCGACCCCGAAGGCCAGGAAGCCGTCCTGTTGGCGCACGATCTCGGAGGCGACCTTCAGGATGGTCTTGGCGCGCTGGTCGAGGCTCTTCACCAGCCAGTTGGCGGAGGCCACGCAGTCGGCGACGAACACCTTCTCCTGGTCGGTCCGCGCCGCCGCCGAGACCCGCGCGTGGTAGCGTTGGTCGACCAGCAGGCGCGGCAGGGTGTCCGAGTTCAGCTCCACGTGCCACATGCCGCCGAGACCCTCGCGCACCGAGACGTCGGGCACCACCGGCGTGGCGGGTTCCGAGCCGAAGGCCGCGCCGGGCCGGGGCGTCAGCGCCCGCAATTCGGCGATCATCTCCTTCAGGTCTTCGTCGTCGACGCCGCAGGCCTTGCGCAGGGCGGGCATGTCGCGCCGCGCCAGCAGCTCCAGATTGTCCAGCAGGGCGACCATGGCGGGGTCGCAGCGGTCGCGGTCCTGCAGCTGGAGCATCAAGCATTCGCGCACGTCGCGGGCGAAGACGCCCACCGGCTCGAAGCGCTGCAGCATGCGCAGGGTGTCGTGCAGGAAGGTCTCGTCGCAGCCCAGCCGCTCGGCGGTCTCGACGAGGTCCAGGCGCAGATAGCCGCCCTCGTCCACCGCATCGACCAGAACGCTGGCGGCGGCCAGCTCGATGCCGGAGAAGCCCGCGACCATCAGCTGGTCGTGCAGGTGCTCGTGCAGGGTCTTTTCGTGGGAGAGCCGCTGCTCGAAGTCGTCGGCGTCCTCGAAGCTCTGGCTGCCGCCGGAGCCGGCGCGCGACCAGTCGATGGATCCGCCGGCGTCCTGCGCGCCCTCGGCGTCGCCCGTGGCCCGCTCGCCCGGCGAGGCCTCGGCGTCGCGGCTGATGTCCATGTCCGGCGCGGCGCCGCTGTCGGGGATCTGGTCGGCCGCGTAATCCTCGCTGGCGCGAGCCTCGACCTCGCCCTCGGGCTCGGAGTCGCGCTCATCGCGCTGGAGCAGCGGGTTCCGCTCCAGCTCGCCTTCCACATAGGCCTCCAACTCCAGGTTGGAGAGCTGCAGCAGCTTGATCGCCTGCTGCAGCTGGGGCGTGATCACCAGCCCCTGGCCCTGTCGAAGCTCTAAACGCGCACCAAGCGCCAAGGCGCCCTCCTGGCCTGAATCTTGCGTCAGGCTAGAGGGCTATCCCCACCGATTGGTTAATGGCGGTCCTAATCCGCCGATTTCGCGGGCGGCGTCTTGTACTTCTCGAACCAGGCGAGGATCGCGGAGGCTTTGGCCGCCGACTGAGAAGGCCGCGCCGTAAAGCCGCCGTGGCTCGCGCCGGGCACCTTGATCAGGGCCGTCGGAATCCCGCGCATCTGCAGGGCGGCGTAGTATTGCTCGGCCTCGCTGTCGGGGGTGCGCATGTCGCGCTCGCCGACGACCACCAGGGTGGGCGTCTTCACGTTTCCGACCAGCGACAGCGGCGAGCGGGCCCAATAGCCCTGCGGGTCCTCCCACGGCATCTTCCCGAACCAGTAGGGGCCCATATAGGCGTAGCCGTCGGTGGTCAGCACCTCGCTCGCCCAGTTGATCACCGGCTTCTGGGTGGCGGCCGCGGCGAAGCGGTTGGTCTTGCCGACGATCCAGGCGGTCAGGGCCCCGCCACCGGAGCCGCCGGTCACATAGAGCCGCTGGTCGTCGACGAAGCCCTTGGCGATGGCGGCGTCCACCGCGCTCATCAGGTCGTCATAGTCGTGGCTCGGATAGTTGCGGTCGATCTCGTTGGCGAAGGCCTCGCCATAGGAGGTCGAGCCGCGCGGGTTGGCGTAGACCACCACATAGCCGGCCGCCGCATAGAGCTGGTCGTCGCTGGAGAAGGTCGGGCCATAGGCCGAGAACGGACCACCGTGGATCTCCAGGATCAGCGGATACTTCTTCGAGGCGTCGAAATTGGGCGGGGTGACGATCCAGGCGTCGATCGGCTTCTTGTCGAAGGACGAGGTCACCGCCAGGTGCTCGACCTTGCCCAGGGTCTTGGCGCCCAGGAGGTCGGCGTTCAGCCAGGTCAGCCGCTTGCCGGCCAGATTGCCCTTGGCCGAGACCGCGATGTCCGAGGGATGGGTCGGGTCGCCGGCGGTGAAGGCCACCGCGCCCGACTTCGCCACCGAGAAGTCGCCGCCGCTATAGGGTCGGTCGAGGCCCGCGCCGGTCAGGCCGTCGGCCACGATCTCCCGCTTCCCGTCCAGGCCCACGCGGGCGACCTTGGTCACGCCGTGGTCGTCATAGGCCACGAAGATGCTCTTCCCGTCGGCGGCCCACCGCGGGGAGTTGATCGAGCGGTCCAGGCTGGTGGTCAGGGCGCGGCTGTTCTTGCCGTCGCGGTCCATCACGTAGAGCACGGTGTTCTCGTAGCCACGACGGCGGTCGTCGAAGCCGACATAGGCGATCTGCCTGCCGTCCGGCGAATACTGCGCGCCGACGTCAGGGCCGATCCGGTTGGTCAGGGCCTTCACGGTCCCGCTGGCGATGTCGAGGCTGTAGACCTCGGCCTCCTGCGGATCGCGCTCCCAGTTGTCCTTCAGATTGGCCGAGAAGGTCAGGCTCTTGCCATCCGGCGCGAAGCTCAGCGGGCCGCCCGCGTCATGCCGGCCGAAGGTCAACTGGCGCGGCGAGCCGCCGTCGGCCGCGACGACGAAGATGTGATTGAAGCCGGGTTTCAGCTCGCCCTCGCCATCGGCGCGGAAGGTGACCCGGTTCTCGATCTTCAGCGGCTCGGCCCACTGGGCGCCCTCCGGCTTGGCCGGCGCCTGGCCGAGGCGCGCGCCGTCGTCCGGGGTCAGCATGGTGAAGGCGATGCTCTTGCCGTCCGGCGACCAGGTGACGTCGCCGGGCGCCTGCTCCAGGGTCGCGACGCGGGCCGCCCGGCCGCTGGCCATCCAACGCACCATCAGCTGCGGGCTGCCGCCCACAACCGCGACATAGGCCAGGCGCTGGCCATCCGGCGACCAGCGGGGCGAGAAGGCCGGGCCTTCCTCGGCCACCAGGGGCGTCTGGGCGCCGGTGTTCGGGTCGACCAGCCAGATCGCGCGCCGCGCCTTGTCGGTCATGATGTCGTTGCTGGCCCGCACATAGGCGATGGCCGAGCCGTCCGGCTTGAACTGCGGGTCGGAGGCGACCTCCAGGCCGAACAGGTCGCGCCCGGTGAACAGCTTCTGCGGCCCCTCGGCGACGGCGCCCAGGGCCGGCGCGGCCAGGACCACGGAAAAGACGGACGCCAAGAGAACCGAACGCATGAAATGACCCCAGTCAGGTTTGCCCACGAAATGTGCGGCGCGCATTAGCGGGCGTGAGGGTCGGATTGTCCAGCTACGGACGGTTCGAGCGCGAGAATATCGCCGATACGTGCGCGGCTCAGTTCCGCGGCGCCTGGTCCACGCGTTCGAGGAAGGCCCGCACGTCGGCCGCCGACCGGTCCGGGATCTGCTCCATCGGCACATGGCCCACGCCCGGATAGAGGATCAGGGTCGCGCCGGGGATGGCGGCGGCCAGGGCCTTGCCGGCCTCGACCGGGATCACCGTGTCGGCCTCGCCGTGCAGAACCAGGGTCGGCGCATGGATCGCCTGGAAGGTCCGGGGCGTGACCGGCGCGCGCGGCCGGCCCTGGCCCGCGAGCAGCATCTCGCGATGGCCCGGCGCGCGGGCGAGTTCGACATATCGGTCGACCAGGGCCGGGGTGACCAGCTTCGGGTCGATATAGGCCTGCTTCAGCCCCCGCTCGGCGAGGGGCCGCGGATCGATGTGGCGCAGGATCGCGCGGCCCAGCGGGTTGCGCATGATCACGAACACCGCCGGCTGGCCCTGGCGCGGCCTGGCGTCCGGCTTGGGTGGCGGCGGCAGGCCGGCGGAATCGACCAGCACCAGGGCGGAGACCTTGTCCGGATGGGCCAGGGCGTAGTTCCAGGCGACCCCGCCGCCCATCGAGTTGCCCGCCAGCACGAAGCGGGCCGCATGCAGGGCATGGGTGAGTTGGTCGACCACCTCGACCTGGCCCGCGGTCGAGACCTGATAGCCCTTCGGCACGGTGGTCAGGCCGTGGGCCGGCAGGTCGAGCGTGATGATCCGATGGTCGGATCC
>CAMFHW010000376.1 GCA_945952175.1 uncultured Phenylobacterium sp.
AGACCCGGATCCGCAACCGTTGCGAGGTCACGGGCCGTCCGCGCGCCTATTACCGCAAGCTGAAGATGAGCCGGATCTCGCTGCGCGAGCTCGGTTCGAACGGGTTGATCCCCGGTCTCGTCAAGTCGAGCTGGTGAGGAGGGTCCCATGGTGAACGACCCCGTCGGCGATATGATCGCCCGCATCAAGAACGCCGCCACCCGTGGCCGTTCGAAGGTTATGTGCCCGGCCTCGAAGATGCGCGCGCGCGTCCTCGATGTGCTGGCCGAGGAAGGCTACATCCGCGGCTACCACCTGGTGGAAAAGCCCGGCGCCTTCCCCGAGTTCGAGATCGAGCTGAAGTACTTTGACGGCCAACCCGTCATCGTCGAGATCAGCCGCGTCTCGAAGCCGGGCCGCCGCGTCTATTCGTCGATCAAGGACCTGAAGCCGGTGAAGAACGGCCTCGGGATCTCGGTCCTGTCGACGCCGAAGGGCGTCATGTCCGACGCAGCGGCGCGCGACGCCAATGTGGGCGGCGAAGTCCTGCTCCGGGTGTACTAAGATGTCCCGTATCGGAAAGAAGGCGGTCGCCGTGCCCTCGGGCGTGACGGTGACCCTCGACGGCCAGACCGTCACGGTGAAGGGGCCCAAGGGCCAACTCGCCTGGACCGTCGCCGAAGAGATCGAAGTGAAGCAGGAAGGCGCCGAACTGGTGCTCTCCAAGCGCGTCGAGACCCAGCGGGCGCAAGCCATGTGGGGCCTGTCGCGCACCCTGGTGAGCAACATGGTCGTGGGCGTGACCCAGGGCTATGAGGAGACCCTCGAGCTCGTCGGCGTCGGCTATCGCGCCGCCATGAAGGGTCAGGCGCTGAGCATGCAACTCGGCTTCAGCCACGACGTGGACGTGCCCCCGCCGGCCGGGATCACCTTCGCCACGCCGAAGCAGACCGAGATCAAGATCACCGGCATCGACAAGCAGGTGGTCGGCGAGATCGCCGCCCGCATCCGCCGCATCCGTCCGCCGGAGCCCTACAAGGGCAAGGGCGTGCGCTATGCCGGCGAAACCGTCCGCCGCAAGGAAGGCAAGAAGAAGTAGGCCATGGCTCTTTCTCCCCGAGACACCGCCAAGCGCCGTGCCGAGCGCACGCGCATCCGCCTGCGGTCGCTGGCCAATGGCCGTCCGCGCCTGTCGGTCTTCCGTTCGTCCAAGAACATCTACGCCCAGATCATCGACGATGAGCGCGGCGTGACCCTGGCTTCGGCTTCTTCGCTGGAAGGCGAGAAGAAGGAGAAGGGCTCGGACAAGGACGCCGCCGCCCGCGTGGGCGCCCTGGTCGCCCAGCGCGCCATCGAGAAGGGCGTCAAGGACGTCGTCTTCGATCGTGGCGGCTACATCTATCATGGCCGGGTCAAGGCCCTGGCCGACGCCGCGCGCGAAGCCGGCTTGAACTTCTAAGGGTACGCAGATGGCTCGTGGAAACGAACAACGCGGCGAAGGTGGCGGTCAGCGTCGGGGTCGCGATCGCGGCGCCCCGCAGGCCGAGGAACGCGCCGATTCCGACATCGTCGAGAAGCTGGTGCACATCAACCGCGTCGCCGCCACCGTGAAGGGTGGCCGTCGCTTCTCGTTCGCCGCCCTGATGGTGGTGGGCGATCAGAAGGGCCGGGTCGGCTTCGGTCACGGTAAGGCCCGTGAAGTGCCGGAAGCGATCCGCAAGGCGACGGAAGAAGCCAAGAAGTCGATGATCCGCGTGCCGCTCCGCGAGAGCCGCACCCTGCACCACGATGGCAACGGCCGTTGGGGCGCCGGCAAGGTCATGGTCCGCGCGGCGCCTCCCGGCACCGGCGTCATCGCCGGCGGCCCGATGCGCGCCGTGCTCGAAACCCTGGGCGTCCAGGACGTGGTCGGCAAGTCGGTCGGCTCGTCCAACCCCTACAACATGGTGCGCGCGACCTTCCAGGCGCTGAAGGCTCAGTCTTCGCCCCGCCAGGTCGCCAACAAGCGCGGCAAGAAGGTCGCCGACGTGCTGGGCCGCAAGGCCGACGCCGGCGCCGTGGCCGCGGCTGACGGAGAATAAGTCATGGCCAAGGTCACCGTTCGTCAGACGGCGAGCCCGATCCGCCGCACCAAGGACCAGCGCGCCACCCTGGCGGGCCTGGGCCTGAACAAGATCGGCCGGGTCTCCGTGCTGGAAGACACCCCCTCGGTCCGCGGCATGATCGCCAAGGTCCACCACATGGTGGAAATCGTCGAGGGCTAAGCCCATCCGTCATCCTCCGCGAAAGCGGAGGGCCTAAGCCGAAGCGCAGATCGAAGCGCCGTCTGGGTCCCCGCTTTGGCGGGGATGACGCTTTTAGAAATCAGCCGAGTCGGGGGAGGGCCCCCGGCGACAGATCTCCAAGGAGAGGCGTCTATGACCAAACTCAACGAACTCGCCCCGCGTGAGGGCTCCACCAAGGGCCGCATGCGCGTCGGCCGCGGCCCGGGCTCGGGCAAGGGCAAGACCAGCGGCCGCGGCGTGAAGGGCCAGAAGTCCCGCACCGGCGTGTCGATCGCGGGCTTCGAAGGCGGCCAGATGCCGCTGCACATGCGCATGCCGAAGCGTGGCTTCAACAATCCCTTCGCGCTGAAGTTCGCCGAAGTGAACCTGTGGCGCCTGGAGCAGGCGATCGCCGCGGGCAAGCTCGACGCCAAGAAGACCATCGACGGCGCCGCCCTGCTGGCCGCCGGCGTGATCCGCCGTGAGCTGGACGGCGTGCGCCTGCTCGCCAAGGGCGAGCTGAAGTCGAAGATCAACATCACCGTCTACGGCGCCTCGGCCGCGGCCAAGGCCGCCGTCGAGAAGGCTGGCGGCTCGGTCACCCTGACCGCCCCGGTGGAAAGCGACGAGCCCAAGGGCAAGCTGCAGAAGAAGGTGAAGGCCTAAGGCCTTCGCCGACAATTCGGGGACAGGATAACAATTCCGTCCCGCCGGACGCCAACCGCGCGCTCGCGCCTGGAATTGTTATCCTGTCCCCGAATTGTCCCTAGGGCGCGCCAGATGACACGGCGCGATGTACGCCCTATGTACGACCAGTCTTAGATCCGGGGACTTGCATGGCTTCGGCCGCAGAACAGCTCGCCGCCAACATGAACTTCGGCGCCTTCCAGAAGGCGACCGAGCTTCACAAGCGTATCTGGTTCACCCTGATCGCGCTGATCGTCTATCGCCTGGGGACCTACATCCCGATCCCCGGCATCGATACGGTCGCCTTCGCCCAGGCCTTCGAAGGCCAGTCGAAGGGCATCCTGGGCATGTTCAACATGTTCTCGGGCGGCGCGGTGCAGCGGATGGCGATCTTCTCGCTGAACGTGAGCCCCTACATCTCGGCCTCGATCATCGTCCAGCTGCTCGGCACGGTCTATCCGCCGTGGGAGAAGCTTCGGAAGGAAGGCGGGGAGGCGGGCCGCAAGACGCTCAACCAGTACACCCGCTACCTGACGGTCGTGCTGGCCCTGCTGCAGTCCTTCGCCATCGCCACCGGCCTGCAGGCCAGCCCCGGCCTGGTGATCAATCCGGGCCTGTTCTTCGTGATCTCGACGGTCGTGACCCTGACCGGCGGCACCATGTTCCTGATGTGGCTGGGCGAGCAGATCACCAGCCGCGGCGTGGGCAACGGCGTGTCGTTGCTGATCTTCGCCGGCATCGTGGCCAACCTGCCGACCGGCGTCTTCCAGCTTCTGACGGTGATGCGCACCGGCCAGATGTCCAGCTTCGGCGGCGTGCTGATCCTGGTCGTGGCCGTACTGGCCATCCTGTCGATCGTCTTCATGGAGCGCTCGCAGCGCCGCCTGCTGGTCCAGTATCCCAAGCGCCAGCAGGGCAACCGCATGTTCGGCGGCGACACCTCGTTCCTGCCGCTGAAGCTCAACACCTCGGGCGTGATCCCGCCGATCTTCGCCTCGTCGCTGCTGCTGCTGCCGGCGACGGCCATGAGCTTCCTGGCGACCGCGAACCTGCCGTCCTACCTGCAATGGCTGCCGCTCGCGGTCGGCCAGCTGCAGCACGGCCAGCCCCTGTTCATGGTGCTGTACGCGGCCCTGATCATCTTCTTCTGCTTCTTCTACACCTCGGTCGTCTTCAACCCCGAGGACACGGCGGAGAACCTCCGCAAGTACGGCGGCTTCATGCCGGGCATCCGTCCCGGCAAGCGCACGGCGGAATATCTCGACTTCGTGCTGACCCGCCTGACGGTGATCGGCGCGGCCTACATCACCGCCGTCTGCCTGGTGCCGGAGATCTTCATCAGCGCCTATCACGCGCCCTTCTATCTGGGCGGCACCTCGATCCTGATCGTGGTGAGCGTGACGATGGACACGGTGACCCAGATCCAGTCGCACCTGCTGGCCCACCAGTACGAGGGCCTGATCAAGAAGTCGAAGCTGCGCGGGGTGCGGGGACGCTAGGCGCCCGTTGGGGCGCCTCCCTTAAAGACACCTGCGGCCAAGCAATTTGAGGCCGGTCAATGGGGATGGCCGGCGGGGAGGGGATACTTAAAGCCATGAACCTGATCCTTTTTGGACCGCCCGCCGCCGGCAAGGGCACCCAGGCCAAGCGCCTGGTCGACGAACGCAAGATGGTCCAGCT
>CAMFHW010000377.1 GCA_945952175.1 uncultured Phenylobacterium sp.
GCGGTGTTCAGCCAGCCGCCGGTCGGCTCGGTGGGCCTGTCGGAAGCCGACGCACGCCACGCCCACGGCAAAGTCGACATCTATTTCAGCCGGTTCCGCCCGATGAAGGAGACCTTCTACGGCGGCAAGGAGCGGGCGATGATCAAGCTGGTGGTCGCCGCCGACAGCCAGCACGTCGTGGGCTGCCACGTGGTCGGGCCCGATGCGCCGGAGATCATCCAGATGGCCGCCATCGCCATGAAGATGGGGGTGACCAAGGCCCAGTGGGATTCCACCTGCGCCGTCCATCCGACCCTGGCGGAAGAACTCGTCACGCTTCGCGAGAAGTACAAGCCCGTGGAGCTCGGCGCCGCCGCATGACCTCATCGCCCCGGCCGAGGCTCGCCGCCTGGAGCGGCTGGGTGATGGTCCCCGTCTTCGCGATCGCGCCGCTGATGGCCTGGCTGGGGCCGCGCGGCTTTGCGAGCCTGGCCGCCATAGCGGGCCTGCTGGCCCTGCCGAACTTCCGCGTGCGCGACGAGGACCGGCCGGCGGGCATCGCCATCCTGGTGCTGGTGATCTGGGCCCTGGGCTCCATGGTCTGGAGCCCCTACACGCCGCGCAATCTGGGCGCGGCCACGGGCCTCAAGCTTGCCGCCGAGGCGGTGCTCCTGCCTTCGGCCATCGCGGCCGCGCGGGGCGCGCCGGCGGCGTCCAGGGTCTGGATGCTACGAGCCTTCGCCTGGGGCATGGCGCTGCTGGGGCTGATCCTGATGGCCGAGGCGGCGACGGGGGCGGGGATCTACCGCGCGCTGCGCGACGCCCTGCACGATCCGATCCGGCCGGACCTCGGCGTCAAGAACGTCGCCCAGGCCCTGTTCGTCCTGGCCCTGTTCACCCCCGCGGCCGCGGTCGCCGGCGCGCGGGTCGGGGGCGGCGCCTGGCTGGCCTTGCCCATGATCGTCGGCGTGGCATGGCCCAGCATCGTGTTCAGCTACGACGCGCCCTTGCTGGCGCTGGTCCTGTCGGCGATCGCCATGGCGCTCGTCTATGGCGCCCCCCGCTGGGGCCCGCGCCTGATGGCCACGGCGGCCGTGATCTTCTTCATGTTCGCGCCGGTCGTGGTCTGGGGCGTACGCAAGGCCGGCCTCTGGGAGCCGATGGCCGCCAAGGTCTCGCTCTCCTGGTCGCAGCGCATGGGCTATTGGGCCCACGCCCAGGACTGGATCGCCGACCACCCCCTGCGCGGCTGGGGCCTGGACGCCAGTCGCATGTTCGGCCCGGGCATCCACCTGCATCCGCATGACGCGGCCCTGCAGGTCTGGCTGGAGCTCGGCCTGATCGGCGCGGCGTCGGCCGCCGTGCTCTGGGCGGTGATCCTGGCGGGCCTCGGCCGCGACCGACGCGACCTGGCGCTCGCCGCCTCGGCCGGCTGCGCCGCCGCCTACCTGACCTTCAACGCCTTCAGCTTCGGGGTCTGGCAGGAATGGTGGGTCTCGCTGGGCGGCCTCGCCTGCGCCGCCTGCGCCGCCTTGCTGCGCCAGCCTCCGCGCGCGAAGGCCTAGGCTTTCCCGCCCCATGAAGGGGAGGGAGTGGCTGGAAGATTGCGGGCTTTGCGACTAGAAAGCCTCGGCTTAACGACGGACTTGGTATTGATGAGCGAACACTGGACCCCGGCCTCCTGGCGCGCCCGCGAAGCCAAGCACGTGCCCGCCGACTATCCGGACCTGGCCGAGCTCAGTCGCGTCGAGCAGACCCTGCGCGGCATGCCGCCCCTGGTCTTCGCCGGCGAGGCGCGCCGCCTGAAGAGCCTGCTGGGCGACGTCGCCGACGGCCGCGCCTTCCTGCTGCAGGGCGGCGACTGCGCCGAGAGCTTCAAGGAGTTCCACGCCGACAACATCCGCGACACCTTCCGCCTGATCCTGCAGATGGCGGTGGTGCTGACCTTCGCGGGGGGGAAACCCGTCGTGAAGGTGGGCCGCATGGCCGGCCAGTTCGCCAAGCCGCGCTCGGCTCCGGTCGAGACCGTCGGCGGCGTCGAGCTGCCCTCCTATCGCGGCGACATCATCAACGGCATGGACTTCACCGAGGAGTCCCGCCGACCCGACCCGCAGCGCCTGTTGCAGGCCTACGCCCAGTCGGCCTCAACCCTGAACCTGCTGCGCGCCTTCGCGGGCGGCGGCTATGCCGACCTCTACAACATCCATCGCTGGACCCTCGGCTTCGTCGCCGACAGCCCGCAGGGCGCCCGCTACAAGGAGCTCTCCGAGAAGATCTCCGAGGCCCTGACCTTCATGGCCGCCATCGGGGTCACGCCGGAGAGCCAGCCCGACCTGCACCGCGTGGAGTTCTTCACCGCCCACGAGGCCCTGCTTCTGGGCTTCGAGGAGGCCATGACCCGCGTCGATTCCACCTCGGGCGAGTGGTACGACACCTCCGCCCACCTGGTCTGGATCGGCGAACGCACCCGCCAGCTGGACGGCGCCCACGTCGAATACTTCCGCGGCATCCGCAATCCGATCGGCGTCAAGTGCGGCCCGACCCTCGAGGCCGACGACCTGCTGCGCCTGATCGACGTGCTGAATCCCAGGAACGAACCCGGCCGCCTGACGCTCTACGGCCGCTTCGGCCACGACAAGATCGAGGGGCGCCTGCCACGCTTGCTGGAGGCCACCAGGAGGGACGGCCGCTCGGTGGTCTGGGCCATCGATCCGATGCACGGCAACACGCTCACCGCCGCCAACGGCTACAAGACGCGGCCCTTCGACCGCATCCTGTCGGAGGTGAAGTCCTTCGTGGAGATCTGCAAGGCCGAGGGCGTCCACCCCGGCGGGGTCCACCTGGAGATGACCGGCCAGAACGTCACCGAATGCCTCGGCGGCGCCCGCGCGCTGACCGAGACCGACCTCGCCGACCGCTACCACACCCATTGCGATCCGCGCCTCAACGGCGAACAGGCGCTGGAGCTGGCCTTCCTGGTGGCCGAGAAGCTCAAGGAGGAGCGTGTGGCCGCGGCCATCGCCGCCGCCCTCTGAAGATTCTAGAATTACAGATGTAGATTTCTGTATCGACCCGTGGTTAGCTCCTCCGCATGGAAGAGCCCGCCACGCATAACTATCGCGATTTCGCCTTCGGCAAGCGCCGCATTCCGGGCCTGAAGGCGATGATCGCCGTCGCCGTGATCACCCTGGGGATCGTCGGCGCCGCCGAGGCCGTCTGGCACGCCCGCGTGGTCGCCCCGCGCGACCAGGCCCGCGACGACGCCTGGGAGATCAAGGGGCCGCCCTGCCTCCAGGTCGACGCCGCCGAATACGATCTGCGCGGTGGCGCGCGCGCCAGCAAGGTCACCGACTTCGGCGCAAGGTTCACCCGCCAGTTCGGTCACGTCGACTGCACCTGGATGGGCGACACCGGCGGGGCGGCCCAGAACGCCTATCCGATCTGCCAGTTCAGCGGCCCGAACGTGATCAAGGTCGCGACCGCCAAGGGCGTCACCTATTTCGTCCCCGGCGTCGGCCAGCCCGCCACCGTCGAGGTCCACCATGGCGTCCCCCGCTGCGTCCTGGCTGGCAACTTCAGGGGCTGAGACCTACTCCGCCGCCACCGGCCGCCCGGCCCGGGCCGCGTCGTAGCGGTTCCACATCTCGCGGCAGTCGACCATCGCGCCCAACTCCATGGCCCGGTCGATGGCCATGACCGTCAGCCCGGCCTCCATGCTCTCGAACGGCGTGACCGGGAAAGCCGCCTTGCCCTCCAGCGTCGCCAAGAGGTCGCGGGCCATCGACTGGTCGGCGCCGTTGTGGCTGTCCTCGGTGCGGTTGCCGTACTCGATCCGCTCCGGCTTCTGGCGGCTGAGGGTCTTCCGCACCATCAGCTTGTTGCGCACCAGGTCGGCGATCAGCGTCCCCTCGGTCCCGGCCACGTACCAGCGCCGCTCGGGCAGGGCGACGTGGCTGTTGGCGTGGAACGACAGCCGCACCTGGTTCTCGTATTCCACCATCGCGATCTGGTGGTCGGTCACGTCCATGTCGGACTGGAAGCTGTCATTGGCCCCCATCCAGCCGGCGTCGCGCAGGGCGTAGGCCATCTCGCCGTTGTCGTAGGTCCGGGGACGCTCGGCGCGGCTCGTCACGAAGATCCGCCGTCCCCCGAAGCTCGCCACCTTGGCCGGCCGCGCCCGCGCGATCCGCCCGAAGATATCGAAGTCGTGACACACCTTGTCGAGCAGGTAGGAGCCGCCCCATTCGGCCTTCCGCCGCCAGTTGCGCGCCAGGTAGCCGCCGTGCTCCGGCGGCAGGTGTTCGGTCGCGTCGATCGAGATGATCTCGCCGAGCTCGCCCGAGTCGCACCGCGCGATCGTCTCTCGCACGATCGACATCGAGCGCATCACCAGGCCGATGAACAGCGGCGGATCGCCCCCGCGCGCGATCCGCCGCGCGATCTCGTAGGTCTCCTCTTCGGTCCGCACGATCGGCTTCTCGGCGAACACCGGCCAGCCGGCGTCCAGCGCCAGGTTCAGGTGCGTCAGGTGCAGGTGGTTCGGCGAGCCGATCATCACCAGGTCGAACGGTCCCTTGGCCAGCAAGGCCTCCGGCGAAGGGCAGGGGATCCCGGCGCCGATCCCCGCCTC
>CAMFHW010000378.1 GCA_945952175.1 uncultured Phenylobacterium sp.
AGCCAATCCCGGCGCCCGCGCCACCGGCCGCCAAGCCGGCGCCGAAGCCGGTCCAGACACCCGTGCGGGGCGGCAAGTCGGCCCAGATCCTCTCCGCGCCCACGGCGGATGAGGCCAATCGCGCCATCACGCGCCTGAAATCCAAGCTGGGCGACGCCATGGGGGGCCTGACCAGCGAGGTCGTGCCGGCCCAGGTCGGCGGCAAGACGACCTATCGGGCGATCGTCACGGGCTTCAAGGCGCCCACTGACGCAGGACTGTTTTGCCAGAAGGTCGAGGCGGCCGGCGGCAAATGCCTGGTCCGCGCCGACAACGGCCATACGCCTTAGGTCCTGACCCGCGCGAAGTCGATGAAGGCCCGCAGGGTCGCCGGCACGAGGCGGCGGCTGGGATAGTAAAGGAACGGCCCGGGGAAGGGCGGCAGCCAGTCGTCGAGCACCCGGAAGAGTCGCCCCGCGGCGACCTCGTCACGCACATAGCCCTCGAAGGTCGCCAGGAATCCCACCCCGTCCAGGGCCGCCCGGACCTGGGTATGCGGGCTGCCGCAGATCAGCCGCGCCGGCGGATGCAGGTTCAGCGCCCGGCCGTCGCGTTCGAACTCCCAGCCCGGCTGCAGACCCGACGGGTAGCGCAGGCGGATGCAGGGCCGGCTCATCAGGTCTTCCGGAATCGCGGGCGCCCCAACCCTGGCGATCAGGTCGGGCGAGCCCACCACGGCATAGCGTTGGGGGCCGCTGATCGGTACGGCGATCATGTCCTTGGCCAGGGACTCGTCCCAGCGCACGCCCGCATCGAAGCCGCCGGCGACGATGTCGATCAACTCGGTCTGGGCGAACACCTCCAGCTCCACCTGCGGATAGGCGGCGAGGAATGGCGCGATCAGCGGTGCGAGCACCAGCTCGACGGCAGGCTCCGGCGCGTTGATCCGCAGGGCCCCTACCGGCGCGCCCCGCTCGGCCTGGACCGCGTCCAGGGCCCCGGCGATCTCCGTCAGCGCGGGCCCTAGCCGCTCGAGCAGCCGGGCGCCGGCCTCGGTCAGGGCGACACTGCGGGTGGTGCGGTTCAGCAGGCGCACGTCCAGCCGCGCCTCGAGATCGCGCAGGGTCTGGCTGAGCGTCGAGGCCGAGACACCCCGCTCCATCGCCGCGCGGCGGAAGCTTCGGTGCCGGGCGATGGCCGCGAAGGCGTCGAGGTCGTCCAGGTCGAGGCCACGCATTGTGCGATTTTCCGAACAGCTTGTGCAGGACTATCCGCATTATCGCACGGCGGTTTCCGCGTCATATGTCGCTCAGCGAATTTCGGAGGAGCCTCCTATGCAACGTCACGCCCTTGGCCGGACCGGGCCGCAAGTCTCCACCCTCGGCCTCGGCTGCATGGGCATGTCCGATTTCTACGGAAACGCGGACCGCGCAGAGTCCATCGCCACCCTCGACGCGGCGGTGGAGACTGGGATCAACCTGCTCGACACCGGCGACTTCTACGGCATGGGCCACAACGAGATGCTGATCGGCGAAGCGCTGAAGCGCCATCGCCGCGACGACCTGCAGATCAGCGTGAAGTTCGGCGCCCTGCGCGGCCCAGACAACACCTGGATGGGCTACGCCATGCGGCCCGAGGCGGTGAAGTCGGCCTGCGCCTACAGTCTCCAGCGCCTGGGCGTCGACCATATCGACGTCTACCGCCCCGCCCGGCTCGCCCCCGACGTTCCGATCGAGGACACCATCGGGGCGATCTCCGACCTGGTGAAGGCCGGCTATGTCCGCCACATCGGCCTGTCCGAGATGGGCGCCGACACCATCCGCCGCGCCGCCGCCGTGCACCCAATCGTCGACCTGCAGATCGAATACGCGATCATCACCCGCGGTATCGAGGCCTCGATCCTGCCGACCTGCCGCGAGCTAGGTATCGGGATCACCGCCTATGGGGTCCTGTCCCGCGGCCTGATCAGCGGCCACTGGACCAAGTCGCCCGCCGCCGCGGGCGACTTCCGCGCCCACAGCCCCCGCTTCCAGGGCGAGAACCTCGACCACAACCTGGCCCTGGTCGAGAAGCTACGCGCGATCGCGCAGGCTAAGGGGGTCACTGTCGCCCAGATCGCCATCGCCTGGGTCGCGGCCCAGGGGAGCGACATCATCCCGCTGGTCGGCGCGCGCCGCCGCGACCGCCTGGCCGAGGCTCTGGGCGCGCTGGACGTCGAGCTGACCGCCGCCGATCTCGCCGCCATCGAGGCGGCCGCCCCCAAGGGCGCCGCGGCCGGCGAACGCTACGCCCCCGCGCAGATGGCCATGCTGGACAGCGAGCGGTAACCGGACGCACTGGACATGGGGCCTTCGGGGCCCCATCCTTCGGTCAAACAGATGTTTGCCGTCCCAGGGAAGATTGTCCCATGTTCATGCGCTTCTTCACCGAGCTCCGCGAAGCCAAGGTGCCGGTGACGTTGAAAGAGTACCTCATGCTCATGGAGGCGCTCGACAAGTCGGTCATCGACCGGTCCGTGGACGACTTCTACTACCTCTCCCGCGCGGCCCTGGTGAAGGACGAGAAGAACCTCGACCGGTTCGACCAGGTGTTCGGCCATGTGTTCAAGGGCCTTGAAAAGCTGGAGCTTCTCGGCAACGCCGACATTCCGGCCGAGTGGCTGAAGCGCATCTCCGACCAGTTCCTCACCGAAGAGGAAAAGGCGCAGATCGAGGCCATGGGCGGCTTCGACAAGCTGATGGAAGCCATCGCCGAGCGTATGCGCCAGCAGCAGGAGGAAGAAGGCGACGGGGACGGCAAGGGCCAGGGCAAGAACGGCCGCGGTCCGACCGGCGACTCGCCCTTCGGTGCCAACGGCTACCACCCGGAAGGCATCCGCATCGGCCAGGACAAGGGCCGCCACGGCAAGGCGATCAAGGTCTGGGACAAGCGGGAGTACAAGAACCTCGACGACTCCGTCGAGCTCGGCACCCGCAACATCAAGGTCGCCCTGCGCCGCCTGCGCAAGTGGGTCCGCGACGGCGCCGACGAAGAACTGGACATGGACGGCACGATCCAGGGCACGGCCGAGAAGGGCTACCTGGACATCAAGCTGCGTCCGGAACGCCGCAACAAGATCTCGGTGCTGATCTTCTTCGACATCGGCGGCTCGATGGACAGCCACATCAAGGTCTGCGAGGAGCTGTTCTCGGCCGCGCGGACCGAGTTCAAGAACATGGAGTTCTACTACTTCCACAATTGCCTCTATGAGAGCCTGTGGAAGGACAACCGCCGCCGTCACACCGAGAAGATCTCGACCTGGGACGTGCTCCACAAATTCTCGACCGACTACAAGGTGATCTTCGTCGGCGACGCGACGATGAGCCCCTACGAGATCACCTATCCGGGCGGCTCGGTGGAGCACTGGAATGAAGAAGCCGGCGCGATCTGGATGGACCGGGTGGGTCAGATCTTCGAGAGCGTGGTGTGGCTGAACCCCACGGCCGAGCGCCACTGGGACTACACCCCCTCGATCGAGGTGATGCGCCAGCTGGTCGGCGACCGGATGTTCCCGCTCACCCTGGAAGGCCTGGAAAAGGCGATGAAGGAGCTCGCGCGTTAGGTCACATGGCGTTTGCGCTGGCCAGGGCTGAGCCTAAGCTCCTCCGAAGGCTGAAGGATTCGCGCGCGTGACCGAGCCCGTTGCGGCCAATGATGTGACCGAGACCACCCAGGCCGCCACCAAGGCCGCGGTGTTCGCCGCCGCCGAGCGCCTGTTCGCCCTGCACGGCTTCCAGAACGTCTCGGTGCGCGACATCACCGCCGAGGCCGGGGTGAACCTCGCCTCGGTGAACTATCACTTCGGCTCGAAGGACGCCCTGCTCTTCGAGATCTTCAAGCGCCGCACCAGCGAGCTGAACCGCGAGCGCGCGCGGATGCTGCACGAGGCGAACGACCGCCATCAGGGCAAGCCGCCGGTCCGCGAGATCCTGGCCGCCCTGTTCACCCCGCCGCTGAAGTGGGCCTCGCCGGACAACGACCGGCGCATCTCGGTGCAGTTCATCATCCGCTCCCGCTCCGAGGGCACGGCGGAGATGCGCGACGCCCTGGTCAACGACGTCAGCCACCTGGCCCGCTTCGCCGACGCCCTGATCGCGGCGCGGCCGGACCTGCCGCGCGAGATCGTCTACTGGCGGCTGCACTTCTGCCTGGGCATGGTCCACAACAACCGCTTCGCCGAGTTCGACCGCCTGCACGTGCTCAGCGACGGGGCGACGCGCGAGGGCGACACCGAGGCCCTGCTCAAGCGGATGCTGGACTTCGCTGAAGCCGGCTTCCTCGCCTGACCGGGCCGGACGCAGGCCCGCCAGACCGCCTGTTCCTCGCCAAGGTCTACGGCTTCAAGTTCCTCGACGGCTTCCTGCTGATCTACCCGCTCTACGGGGTGATGTTCGTCGAGCATGGGCTTTCGCCATTCCAGGTCTCCCTGACCCTGATGGCCTGGGCGACGGTGGGTTTCCTGCTGCAGATCCCAAGCGGGGTCCTGGCCGACCGCTTCTCGCGGCGATGGCTGCTGGCCGGGGCTCAGGCGGTGAAGGCCCTGTGCTTCATCGCCTGGATCGTCTGGCCGAACTTCGCGGGCTACCTGC
>CAMFHW010000379.1 GCA_945952175.1 uncultured Phenylobacterium sp.
GCTCTACAGCACGGTGCGCGACTATGGCCGGTTCCTGCGGATGCTGATCGGCGGCGGGCAGCTGGACGGCGTGCGCGTCCTGTCGGAGGCGACGGTGCGCAGCCTGTCGGAGGTCCAGACCGGGCCGCACCGGGCCGGCGCCTGGAAGTCGGCCATGGCGATGCTGACCAACGACTTCGACCCCTATCCCGGCATGGCCACCGGCCACGGCCTGGCGACCCTCGTCAATCCGGACCCGACGCCGGAGGGCCGTTCGGCCCGCAGCCTCGCCTGGGCGGGGCTGGCCAACACCTATTACTGGGCCGATCCGACGGCCGGGAAGGGCGGGGTGCTGATGACCCAGCTCCTTCCGTTCGGCGATCTCGAGGTGCTGGACCTGTTCAAGGCCCTGGAGCGGGACGCCTACGCCGCGGCCTGAAGGCTGCGGCGCAGCAGGCGGGCGATGCGGGCGACGCCATCGTCGATCTCGGTCGTCGTCGGCAGGGAATAGCTGAGGCGGATGGCGTTGTCGGCGGGGACCTCGGCGAAGAAGGGGCCGCCCGGCACGAAGGCCACGCGTTCCTCGGCGATCGCGCGGGCCAGCAGGTCCTTGCCGTCCAGGCCCTCCGGCAGCCGCACCCAGACGAACATGCCGCCCTCCGGCTTCGACCAGGTGACGCCTTCGGGCATGTGGCGGGCCAGGGCGTCGAGGGTGGCTTGCGCCTTGGAGCCATAGGCGTTGCGCAGGCGCGAGAGGTGCTGGTCGTAGCCTTCGGACACCGCGCGCCAGCCGACCATCTGGTTGATGGTGGAGACGTGCAGGTCGCTGCCCTGCTTGAGCAGGACCAGCTTCTCGATCACCGCCTTCGGGCCGCAGACCCAGCCCAGGCGCAGGGCGGGCGAGATGGTCTTGGAGAAGGTGCCGCAGAACAGGGTGCGGGCCTGCTCGATCGAGCCGGAGCGGGCGATGTCGAGGGCGAGCAGGCTGGGCAGGGCCTCGCCCCCGAAGCGCAGCTCGCGATAGGCGGCGTCCTCGATGAGTGTCATGTCGAGGCGTTCGGCGAGGTCGAGCAGGCCTTCGCGCTCGGCCAGGCTCAGGCTCTCGCCGGTCGGATTGGCGTAGTCAGGCACGAAATAGCCCAGGGGCCGAGGCGCGCGGCCCGCCATCAGGGCCTCGGCGTCGACGCCGTTCGCCAGCGCGCCGTCCGGCAGGTCGAGATAGCGCGGCTCGTAGGAGGTGAAGGCCTGCAGGGCGCCGAGATAGGTGGGCCGCGCCACCATCACCGTGTCGCCCTTGGTGAGGAACAGCTTGCCCAGGAGGTCGAGCCCCTGCTGCGAGCCGGCCGTCAGCATGATGTTGTCGGGATCGCAGGCGACGCCGTGGGCGGCCATGCGCTCGGCGATCCATTCGCGCAGCGGCAGGTAACCTTCGCTGACCGAATACTGCAGGGCCTGGCGGGCGAGGTCGGGGTCGGCCAGCACCGCGTCATAGCCGGCCTGGATGCGCTCGGCCGGGAACAGGGCCGGGTCGGGGATGCCGCCGGCGAAGGACAGGATGTCGGGCTGGTCGAGCAGCTTGAGCAGCTCGCGGATCTCGTTGGCGCGGACGCGCGCCATGCGCTCGCCGAAGCGCTGCGCCCAGTCGGGGGTGGAGGAGGTCATGTGCAAATCTCGTGATGGTCGCCGGCGGCCGGGCCGCCCTTATGCCACGCGCGGGCGCGGCGTCTCCTGATCAGGTCAGGGCGTCATACCGAGGTGGTGGCGCGGCCGAGGCGGACGATCTTGCGCATGCAGGTTGTGTAGCGTGAGGCGGGCGGGGATTGCAATTCCCCGCTGGTCCAGGGGCATGATCGAACGGGAAGGCCAAGTTCGTCCCTTCTCCCCTTGCGGGAGAAGGTGGCCGCTCGGAGAGCGGTCGGATGAGGGGTATGGGGACCTATCCGGAAATGCTACGCGGCCCCTCACCCGACCCCGCTCCGCGGGGCCACCCTCTCCCGCGAGGGGAGAGGGGGAGCCTTGGTTCCGTCTGAGACGGGAGTGCTCAGTTCTTCGAGGGGATGAGGACCATCATCTTCGAATAGCCCTTCACGAAGGACGAGGGCACGCGTTCCGGCTCTTCGATGACCTTGATCTCGGGGAAGCGCTTGATGATCTCTTCCCAGAGAATCTTCAGTTGCAACTCGGCGAGGCGGTTGCCGACGCAGCGGTGGATGCCGAAGCCGAAGGACAGGTGCTGGCGCGGGCGCTCGCGGTCGATGAGGTAGGCGTTCGGGTTCTCGATGACCTCTTCGTCGCGGTTGCCCGAGACGTACCACATCAGGACCTTCTCGCCCTTCTTGATGGTCTTGCCGCCGACCTCGACGTCGCGGGTGGCGGTGCGGCGCATATAGGCCAGCGGGGTCTGCCAGCGGATGGTCTCGGAGACCATCGAAGGGATCAGGGACGGATTGTCGTAGAGCTTCTTGCGCTGGTCCGGATGGTGGTGGAGCGCGTAGATCGAGCCCGACATGGTGTTGCGGGTGGTGTCGTTGCCGCCGACGATCAGCAGGATCAGGTTCCCGAGATACTCCATGCGATCCATGTTCTTGGTCGCCTCGCCATGAGCGAGCATGGAGATGAGGTCACCCCGCGGCGGCTGGTTGACGCGCTCCTCCCAGAGCCGGGAGAAATAGTCCACGCACTCGAACAGCTCCATCTTCCGCTCGTTCTCGACGACCTCGGGGTCCTCGGAGCTGAACAGGCCGGATTCCGGCCCGGCGGTGGCGACGTCCGACCAGCGGGTCAGCTTGCGGCGGTCTTCCCAGGGGAAGTCGAACAGGGTCGCCAGCATCTGGGTGGTGAGCTCGATCGAGACCTTGTCGACCCAGTCGAAGGGCTCGCCGATCGGCAGGCTGTCGAGGGTCTTCTGGATCCGCTCGCGGATCACCGGCTCCAGCATCTGCAGGTTATGCGGCGAGACGATGGGGCTGACGGTCTTGCGCTGGACGTCGTGCTTCGGCGAGTCCATCGCGATGAACATCGGAAGCGTGAAGTCTTCCTTCGGGTCGAAGATCGTGATCGCCGGCTCGGAGGAGAAGGCCTCGTGGTTCGTGTCCACGGCCATGATGTCGTTGTACTTGGTCACCGACCAGTAGGGCCCGTCCTCGTGCTGGCCTTCCGGGTGGTAGTGGACCGGATCTTCCTTCCGCAGGCGCTCGAAATAGGGCCAGAAGGAGTCGCTGCGGAAGAGTTCGGGATCGATCAGATTGATCTCCTCGAGGGGCATCGAATAGGCCCGCGCCCGCTCTTCAGCCTTCAGGTCGATCGCACCGTCGCTCATCTGGTCCTCCGTGTCCGCGCCATCGGCCAGGCGCGGCTATCTTATCAGTGTTCAGAAAGTGCCGAATTTGGGCCCGGCTGGCAACCCGTGGTCGATGACACTTGCGTCATTTTTGGGGATGGCGACGAGTTTTTCTGCGCTGACGTGGCCTCCTTGCCATGCTCTATCTGCATTCGAACAAACGTTTGACCGGAGCGACCATGGCGGCTGACGCGCTTTTCCGACCCTTTTCCTTCAAGGGGCTGAACCTCAAGAACCGGGTGGTGATGGCCCCCATGACCCGCTCGTTCTCGCCGGGCGGCGTGGCGACGGAGGAGGTGGCGCAATACTACAAGCGCCGGGCGGCCAACGAGGTCGGACTGATCGTTTCGGAAGGCACCGGGGTGGGGCGGCCGGCCTCGCTCAATGACAAGAACATCCCGCGTTTCCACGGCGAGACCGAGCTCGCGGCCTGGAAGCGGGTGATCGAGGCGGTGCACGAGGCGGGCGGCGTGATGGCGCCGCAACTCTGGCACGTCGGCGCGGTGCGGACGCGCGATCCCGAGTGGGCGCCGCCCGGTCCCTATGACAGCCCCTCCGGCTATTCGAGCCCCGGCAAGAAGTTCGGCGAGGGCATGAGCGACGAGGACGTGGCGGACGCGATCGACGCCTTCGCCCAGGCGGCCGCCCACGCCAAGGCGCTCGGCTTCGAGGCCGTCGAGCTGCACGGCGCCCACGGCTATCTGATCGACCAGTTCTTCTGGGAGGGCACCAACCTGCGCGAGGACGCCTATGGCTCGAAGGGCCTGCCGGGCCGGGCGCGCTTCGCCGCCGACATCCTGAAGGCGGTGCGCAAGGCGGTGGGGCCGGACTATCCGGTGATCATCCGCATCAGCCAGTGGAAGCAGCAGGACTTCACCGTGAAGCTGGCCCACGACCCGAAGGCGCTGGAGGGCTGGCTGACGGCCCTGACCGACGCTGGCGCCGACATCCTGCACTGCTCGCAGCGGCGGTTCTGGGAACCGGAGTTCGAGGGCTCGGACCTGAACTTCGCCGGCTGGGCCAAGAAGCTGACCGGCGTGCCGACCATCACGGTGGGATCGGTCGGGCTGTCGGGCGAGTTCGTGGCGGCCATGGGCGGGGAGGGCTCCAAGCCCGCCTCGATCGACGAGTTGCTGCGCCGCCTGGAGCGCGAAGAGTTCGACCTGGTGGCGGTGGGCCGCGCCCTGCTGCAGGACCCCGAGTGGGTGGTGAAGATCCGCGAGGGCCGCAACGACGAGCTGAAGAACTTCGAGCGCGCCGCGATGGGCGTGCTGTTCTGATA
>CAMFHW010000380.1 GCA_945952175.1 uncultured Phenylobacterium sp.
GTCGAACATGCCCTTCCAGGCGGCCTCATCGGCGCCCTGTGTCAGGGCGCTGGCGTTGGAGACGGCGACATCGATGCCGCCGAGGGTCTCGCCGGCCTTGGCGATGAAGGCCTTCAGCGCGGCGCCGTCGGCGATGTCGACCACCTGGCCGAACGCCTGGACGCCCCGGGCCTTCAGCGCCGCGACGGTGGCCTCGACCTCGTCGCTTTTGCGCGCGCAGATCGCGACATTGGCGCCCTCCTCGGCGAACAGGTCGGCGATGGCGCGGCCGATGCCCCGTGTCGCGCCGGTCACCACCGCCGTCTTGCCCTTGAGACCCAGGTCCATCTTCCGCTCCCCATTCTTTGGTTGGGCGCCTTTGTAGCGCGCCGGGCGGTTGACGCTACAGCCCTCGTCGCCCCAAGAAGATGACAAGATGCTCGATCAGTTCGACGCCCGGCTCGACGCCGATTTCGCTGCGGTCGACCCGGCGCGCCTGCGGGCCGCGCTGGCGCCCCTGCTGCCGGCTGGCGGCCTGCTCACCGAGATCGAGGCCCTGCGCCCCTACGAGACCGACGGCCTGCCGGCCTATCGCTCGCTACCGGCCGCCGTGGCCCTGCCGGAGACGGTCGAACAGGTTCAGGCGGTGATGCGCGCCTGTTCGGAGCTCGGCGTCCCGGTCGTGGCGCGCGGCGCGGGCACCGGGCTCTCCGGCGGCGCCCTGCCCTTCCCGGGCTGCGTGCTGCTGAGCCTCGCCAAGTTCAACCGCATCCTGGAGATCGACGCCGAGGCCCGCGTCGCCCGCGTGCAGCCCGGCGTGCGCAACCTGGCGATCTCCGAGGCCGTGGCGCCGCTCGGCCTGTTCTACGCGCCCGATCCCTCGTCCCAGATCGCCTGCTCGATCGGCGGCAATGTCGCCGAGAACGCCGGCGGGGTGCACTGCCTGAAGTACGGTCTGACCGTGCACAACATCCTCAAGCTCCAGGTGGTGACCATCGAGGGCGAGGTCCTGACCATCGGGTCGGAAGCGCTCGACGCCGCGGGCTACGACCTCCTGGCTCTGATGACCGGCTCGGAAGGCCTTCTGGGCGTCGTCACCGAGGTGATGGTCAAGCTGACGCCCTTGCCCGAGGTCGCCAAGGTGATCCTCGCCTGCTTCGACGATGTGGAACTGGCGGCCGGCGCGGTGGCCAAGATCATCGCCGCGGGGGTGATCCCAGCGGGGCTGGAGATGATGGACGGCCCGGCCCTGCGCGCAGCGGAGGATTTCGCCCAGGCCGGCTATCCGAAAAGCGCCGCGGCGATCCTGCTGTGCGAGCTGGACGGCCAGGATCACGACGTGGCCGAGGAAATCGCGCGGGTGTCCAAACTGCTGGAGGACGCCGGCGCCTCGGAGGTGCGGCTCGCGCGCGACGAGGCCGAGCGCAAGCGGTTTTGGGCCGGTCGCAAGGGCGCGTTCCCGGCCATGGGACGGCTGGCGCCGGACTATTACTGCATCGACGGCACCATCCCACGCCGCGCCCTGCCGAAAGTGCTGACCGAGATGGGCGTCCTGGCCGAGCAGCACGGGCTGGGCGTGGCCAACGTCTTCCATGCCGGCGACGGCAACCTGCATCCCCTGATCCTCTACGACGCCAACAAGGACGGCGACCTTCAGAAGGCCGAGGACCTGGGCGGCGCCATCCTGGAGCTGTGCGTGGCGGTCGGCGGCACCATCACCGGCGAACACGGGGTCGGGCGCGAGAAGATCAACCAGATGTGCGCCCAGTTCGCGCCCCCCGAGGTCGAGGCGTTCCACGCGATCACACGCGCCTTCGCCCCGCAGGGCCTGCCCCATCCCGGCAAGGCGATCCCGACGCTCGCCCGCTGCGCCGAATATGGCGGCCTGCACGTCCACCGCGGGGAGCTGCCGTTTGCGCACCTCGAACGGTTCTGATCTTACCGAAGCCCTGGCGGACCGGGTGCGGCAGGCGACGGCCGCGCGCGCGCCGCTGCGCATCGCGGGCGGGGCAACGAAGGCGTTCCTGGGCCGGCCGGTCGTGGGCGAGCCCCTCGAGGTCGGAGGGCACCGCGGCATCGTCGACTACGACCCCAGCGAGCTGGTGATCACCGCCCGGGCGGGCACGCCGCTGGCCGAGGTCGAGACGGCGCTGGCCGCCGAGAACCAGGCGCTGTGCTTTGAACCGCCGAGCTTCGGCGCGGCGGGCACGCTCGGCGGGGCCGTCGCGTCCGGCCTCTCGGGTCCGCGTCGGCCGTTCGCAGGGGCGCTGCGCGACTATGTGCTCGGCGCGCGCATTCTCGACGGGCGAGGCGAGGCGCTGCGCTTCGGCGGCACGGTATTCAAGAACGTGGCGGGCTTCGACGCCTTCCGGCTGATGACCGGCGCGCATGGTGGGCTGGGCGTGATCCTGGAGGTCTCGCTGCGCGTCGCTCCGGTTCCTCGCGCCGAGACGGCGTTGGTCTTCGACATGGCGGGCGAGGCGGCGCGGCGCTGGGTGATCGATCTGATGCGTCGGCCCCTGCCCCTGTCGGGCGCCTTCCACGATGGCGAGCGCCTGCACCTGCGCCTATCGGGCGGGGAAACGGCGGTCGCCAAGACCGCCGAGGCGCTGGGTGGCGAGCGCGAGCCGCTGGCGCTCTGGACGAGTGTGCGGAACATGACCCATCCGGCCCTGGTCGCCTCACCCGTGCTCTGGCGGATCGCCCTGCCCCAGACTTCCGCCCCGCCCGAGCTGGACGGCTGCGCCTGGGACTGGGCCGGCGGCGTCCGCTGGCTGGCCGCCGGGGCGGTCGATCCGGATATCTGGTCGCTTGCGGCGCGCTGGGAGGGCCACGCGACCCTGTGGCGTGGCGGATCGGACCAGGTGTTCCAGCCACTGGCCCCTGCCCTCCTGAGCCTGCATCAGAGGGTGAAGGCCGCCCTCGACCCGGCGGGCGTGTTCAATCCCGGCCGCATGTACGAGGGGCTCTAGATGCGCACCGCCATCCAGGGCCCGATCGCGGAGACCTCCGGCGCGGCCATCGCCGAACAGGCCCTGCGCGCCTGCGTCCACTGCGGCATGTGCAACGCCACCTGCCCGACCTACCAGCTCTCCGGCGACGAGCTCGAGGGGCCGAGGGGACGCATCTATCTGATGAAGCAGGTGCTGGAGGGCGCCCAGCCGACGCGGCTGACCCTCGACCACCTGGAGAGCTGCCTCTCCTGCCGGTCTTGCGAGACCACCTGCCCGTCGGGGGTGCAGTACCATCGCCTGTACGAGGTCGGCCATGCGGTTGTCGCCGAGGCTGTCGAGCGGCCGTGGCGCGAGCGCATGATGCGCGAGGCGATCCGGCGGATCACGGTGGCGCCCAGCCTGTTCCGGCTCGCCGCCGGACTGGGGCGGTTGTTCCGCTTCGTCTTGCCCGATGTCGTGAAGGCGAAGATCCCGCCGGCCGTCGCCGTCGGCGCCCGCCCGACGGTGAAGCACGCGCGGACCATGTTGATGCTGACCGGCTGCGTGCAGTCGGCGGCGGCCGGCCATTTCAACGCGGCGACCGCGCGGGTCTTCGATCGCCTCGGCATCAGCCTGATCGAGGCGCCGGAGGCGGGCTGCTGCGGAGCGGTGAGCCAGCACCTGGACGCCTCGGAGGCCGCGCGGGCCCAGGCTCGGGCCAATCTCGACGCCTGGCGGCCGCTGATCGAGGCCGGCGCCGAGGCCCTGATCGTCAATTCCAGCGGCTGCGCGGCCTTCCTGCGCGACTACGGCGACCTGCTGCGTGACGAGCCGGACTATCGCGACCTAGCGGCGCGCGTGTTCGCCATGGTGCGCGACCCGATCGAGGTGCTGGAGAACGCGCCGGAGGTCGTCGCCCGCCGGCCGCCCGCGGCGCCGCGCGTGGCGGTCCACGAGCCTTGCACGCTGCAGCACGGCCTGAAACTCACCGGCCGCATAGGCGCCCTGCTGGGCCGGCTGGGCTATGAGCCGCAGCCCGTCGCCGACAACCACCTCTGCTGCGGATCCGCCGGCGCCTATTCGCTGCTGCAGCCGCAGATCTCGGAGCGGCTGAAGGCCAACAAGCTGGCGGCGTTGAACGCCTCGCAGCCGGCGGCGATCTACACGGCCAATATCGGTTGCTGGATGCACCTGGGCGCCGGCTCGCCGACCCCGGTGCGCCACTGGATCGAGGCGGTGGAGGCGGTGCTCTAGCCCCACCAGACGGCGCAGGCCTCGGGGCCAGGGCGATAGGCTTCGAGAAGGACGCTACGATCAGAGGCGCCCATCCGCGCCAAGTACATCCTCTGTGGAACGCCCGTTGAGTGCTTCTATACTGCGGCATTCGCGAATGCGGGAATGCCCTATGCGATCCACCGCCACCACGATGGTCGTCACGGAAAATGACTATGTGGGCGGCCCGGTTCTCGCCTGGGGTGGCGGGTCAGAAGACCCGGTAACCGTACGCCGAGTTCAGATCGAGGGCGCCGATCCCGAGGTCGCCGCCGTCTGGGGTGAAAGGCCTGGCTACGTTGCGCGCGTCTTTCTCTCGGCGACCCCGCCTTGCACGCTCTCCCGATCCGGAACAGCCCTGCAGGTGCCGGCCCGCAGGGTGTCCGAA
>CAMFHW010000381.1 GCA_945952175.1 uncultured Phenylobacterium sp.
GTCATGGTCGCCGGGCCATCGGGTTCCGGCAAATCGACCCTGCTTGCCATCCTTTCGGGGCTGCTCACCCCGACCGGCGGGATAGTGAAGGTGTTGGGTCACGATCTGGCCGGCCTGCCCCGTGACGCGGTGGACCGGTTCCGCCTCGAGCATTTCGGTTTCGTCTTCCAGGGATTTCACCTTCTGCCTTCGCTGTCCGCTGTCGAGCAGGTCCGCATCGTCCTGGAACGACAGGGGCTGCGGCCGGCAGCTGCCGAGCGGCGCGCCAAGGAGGCGCTGGCCCGGGTCGGACTCGAACACCGGCTGCGCAACCGCCCAGGCGAGCTGTCAGGCGGAGAGAAGCAGCGAGTGGTTATCGCCCGAGCCCTCGCCAAGCAGCCTCAAGTCATCTTCGCCGATGAGCCGACCTCGGCGCTCGACTCCGCCAACGGCCGCAATGTGGTTCGTCTGCTGCGTGACGCGGCGGCGGAGGAGGGGGCGGCGGTGGTCTGCGTCACCCACGACCCTCGCCTTGTCGATGAGGCTTCGCGGATCGTCCGGATGGAGGACGGCGCGGTGGTGAACCCCTCCAGCTGAACCGATGGGCGGCCTGCGGGCCTGCCTGAACGCGCATTCAGGAGGCCGTCAGAGTGCTTTCAGACTGGACCGCCAGTTTGTGGCTCAGGGGAGGACAACGCCATGGATATCCGGGCCGATAGGGGTCCCGCGGCGGCTTGCCGCGCCGCATGGTCGCGGACGCCGCTTCACCTACGCCAAACGGGACATGCGTTGGCGATCCGTATGGTTCGGGCCAGAGCCGGGCAACGCCTCACTGCATATTGGGAAGCTCGGATCAGGCGCAGCGAGGTCGTCCGGTGATCAACTTGACACGTCATCGCCCGACGGTGGTCGAACGCTCGCCGACGGTTGGCAAGACCGCGACTGTTGCGGGACACGCCTTGCGGCTCGGGCGCCGGCTCTGCGCGCTGGCGCTGGTGGGCGTGAGCTTGGCGGGTTGCGTCACGTACAAGGCGAGGCCACTGCCGACCGGTGTGGATCTCGCGGCGTCGGCGGACCAACTCAAGGTGGATCTTGCGCGGCTGCGGGTCGCGCCGCTGAAGCCGATCCGCATCGATCCGTCCGACGGCCTCGATCCGACCGAGGTCGCGGTCCTGGCCGTGCTCAACAACTCGGATCTGGTGGCCAAGCGCAAGGCCTTGAAGGTGTCCGACGCCCAGGTGTTCGCGGCCGGCTTGCTGCCGGACCCTCAAGTCTCGGCCTCTGTCGACAAGCCGGTGGCGGGGCCGGACACCAACACCGCTTACAGCTTTGGGGCCACCATGGACCTCGCCGGCCTGCTGGCGACGGTCTACGCGCGGCGCTCAGCCAAGCTGACCGCCCGCGAGGCGGATCTGAACCTGATTTGGAGCGAGTGGACGACCGCCCAGCAGGCGCGCCAGCTCGCCGAGACCGCGCTCGCGAACGAGGCGCGGGCCGACTATCTGCGCAAGGTCCTTGGGTTGGCTGCGGATCGCTACGCCAAATCAAGCCGCGCGCTCGAGCGGCGCGATCTCGCCTTGCAAGTCACGGGCGCCGATCTTGCCGCGAAGCTCGACGCGCAAACCCAGTTGAACACCGCGGAGCACGACGCCCAGAAGGCGCGCCGCGATCTGAACGCCCTGCTGAACCTTGAGGCGGGTGTGGTTCTCCCCCTGGTGACCCGCCCCGTCGCGTCGACCTATGACACCGCAGCCCTGGACCAGGCGCGGGCCACCCTTGCCGCTCGCCGGCCTGACCTCCTGGCCCTGAAGGCCGGCTACGGGGCCCAGGACGCCAATCTGCGGAAAGCGATCCTCGCCCAGTTCCCCTTGAGCAGCCTCGGGATCGCCTACGCGACGGACACGGCCGGCGTGGTCACCCACGGTCTTTCCACTGGCTTTGGCCTGCCGATCTTCAACGGCGGGCGAGGCGAGGCGCGAATCCAGAACGCGACCCGCGAGCAGCTCAGGGCGGAGTACCAGGCGCGCCTCGACCAGACGGACGCCGAGGTGAAGAACGCCCAGGCCGAGCTCGCCAGCGCCCGCCGCCAGGCCGAACAGCTGCAGGCCGAGGTCCCTCATCTCGAGGCGCTGGTCGCGCCAGCCTCCGCCGCCTACGAGCGCCGCGACCTCGACAGCCAGACCTATCTGGGCCTGTCCCAGAACGCGCTCAGCCGGCGCGCCGACCTCGACGACCGTGAACTCTCAGCCCGGGTCGCCGAAATCGCGCTGGAAACGGCGCTCTTCCTTCCACCCGCCGATTCAAGGGCCTCTCGATGACCCGCTCCAGACTATTGATGGCCGGCGCCGCGATCCTCGTGGTGGCGGCCGTGACCGCCGTTGTCTTCCTCCGTCGCGGCGGAGGGGTGGCGGAGGCCGAGCCCACGCCCACCGCCATCGTCACCCTGGCGCCGGTCGGGCAGCAGGCCTTGCAGGACGTGGTCGAGGTCTACGGGGTGGTCCAGGCTGACCCGGCCGGCAGCCTCACGGTCGCCGCGCCCAAGGCGGCGATCGTGACCGGAGTTCGCGTGCGGGTTGGGCAAGTGGTCTCGGCCGGAGAGGCGCTCGCGGTTCTGGCCAACGCCCCAGCGACGGAAATGGCCTACCGGCAGGCTTCCGACGCCGCGCGCTTCGCCGAGACCGATCTGGCTCGCGTGCAAAGGCTGTATGACGACCGGCTTGCGGGCGGCGACCAGCTGACCGCCGCCAAGAAGACCCTGGGCGACGCCCAGGCGGCCCTCGCGGCGCAGCGCGCCCAGGGCGCCGGCCAGGCCGGGCAAGTGATCACCGCCCAGAGATCGGGCGTCGTCACCAGCGTCACCGCGACGGTCGGCGACCATGTCGCCCAGGACGCTCCGCTGATGGTCCTGGCGCGGCAGGACGGCGCGGTCGCCAAGCTTGGCCTGGAGCCGGGGATGCGCGTCTCGCCCGGCGAGGCCGTGACGATCGAGCCGGTCGCCGGCGGCGCCAGCATCAGCTCCAGGCTCGCCATGGTGGGCCGCGCGGCCGATCCCGCCACCAAGATGGTCGACGCGGTGGCGCCGCTAGGAGGGGCGGCCCTACCGATCGGCTCGGCCGTGCGTGCGCGGATTGCGACGGGCGGCCATCCGGGCCTCGCCGTGCCGCGCGCCGCGGTGGTGTTTGACGAGACCGGCCCGCACGTTTTCGTGGTGTCGAAGGGCGCGGCTCACCGCGTCTTCGTGACCGTCGGCCAGGACCACGGCGATCAGATCGAGGTGTCCGGAAGCCTGCCGGCAGGAGCCCAGGTGGCGGTCGAGGGCGCCTATGAGCTGCAGGACGGCATGGCGGTGAAGGTCCGCGCCAAATGAGCCTCGCCCAGGTCGTCTCACGCCGCCGACGCTCTCTCCTGACCCTGCTCGGCATGCTGGCCGCGGCCGGCTTGGCGGCCGCGTTCATCATGCCGGTCAGCCTGTTTCCCACGGTGCTGTTCCCGCGCATCGCGGTGACCATTGATGCGGGCGACCGTCCGCCGGACCAGATGGAGGCGGTGATCACCCGCCCGGTCGAACAAGCCGTCCGCGCCATTCCGGGCGTGCAGAACCTGCGATCCACGACGAGCCGAGGCTCGGCGGAACTCTCGGTGAACTTCACCTGGGGCTCGGACATGGATCTCGCCCTGCAAAGGGTGGAGGCGGCCCTGACCCGCACCCAGTCGAGCCTGCCGCAGGGCGTGAACTTCGACGTCCGGCGAATGGATCCGACCGTGTTCCCGGTCGCGGCCTACAGCCTGACCTCCAAGGGCGCGACGCCCGTCGAGCTGCGGCGGTTCGCCGACCGCACGCTCTCGCCGTCGCTGGCCACGATCACCGGCGTGGCTCGGGTCCAGGCCCAGGGCGGCGCGGCCGGCGAATACCGCATCGAGGCCGATCCAGCCAAGCTCTGGGCCTACGGCCTCACCCCCGGCGACGTGGCGACCGCGATCTCGGGCGCCAACGTCCTGGCGGCCTCCGGTCGGGTCGAAGACCAGGGCAAGCTGTTGCTCGTCCTCACCGACTCCCGTCTCGTCGATCCACGACAGATCGAGAACGTGGTGGTCAAGTCCGCCGGCGGGACGGTGGTCCGGGTGCGCGACGTCGCGCGGGTGACCACGGCGCCAGCGCCGCAGTGGGTGCGCGTCACTGCCGACGGGCGCGACGCGGTGCTGGTGCTGGTCTATCAGCAGCCTGGCGGCAACACGGTGCAGATCGCCAAGGACGTCCAGGCGGCGTTCAAGAAACTCAAGGGCCTCGGGCCGGCCGACATGCAGGTCAAGGCCTGGTACGACCAGAGCGACCTGATCCTGGAGTCGGCCTCCTCGCTGCGCAACGCCATCATCATCGGGGTGGTGCTGGCCGCGCTGGTGCTGCTGATCTTCCTGCGCGATTGGAAGGTGACCCTGGCGGCGGTCGTGGCCGTTCCGGTGGTGCTCGCCGCCACCAGCCTGATCCTGAAGATCATGGGCCAAAGCTTCAACATCATGACGCTCGGCGGCATGGCGGCGGCGATCGGCCTGATCATCGACGACGCTATCGTCATGATCGAACACATCGAGCG
>CAMFHW010000382.1 GCA_945952175.1 uncultured Phenylobacterium sp.
GCTCCAGGGCGCGGACGGCGGCGGCCAGGCGGCCGGTCAGGCCCTCGAAGGCGGAGCGGGCGGACGAGATGTCGGTAAGCGCCTTCTCGGCGGCGCCGAGGACCGCGCGCTCTTCGGCGAGCTTGGTCTCTTCGCCGGGCTGGGGCGCCAGGCGATCGAGCTCGGAGAGCCGCAGGGAGAGCTCCTCGGCCTCGGCGGCGGCGCGGCCGACGATCGCCAGCAGTTCGTCGCGGCGGGCGCGGGCGTCGCGCCAGGCGGCCCAGAGATCGGATAGACGACGGGTCTGCGGCCCGAGCGCGCCATAGGCGTCAAGCAAGGGCCGATGGGTGCGGGCGTCGAGCAGGCCGACGGTCTCGTGCTGGCCATGGACCTCGATCAGGGCCTCGCCGAGTTCTCGCAGCACCCCGACGCTGGTGGCCTGATCGTTGACGAAGGCGCGGCTGCGGCCATCGGAGGACAGGGTGCGGCGCAGGACCAGGTCCTCGTCGCGGGCGTAGCTCAGCCCCTTCTCCTCCAGGATCTCCCACGCCGGATGGTCGGGCGCCGGGGCGAACACCGCCGAGGCCGCCGCCTGGGCCGCCCCGCGCCGCACGAGGCCGGCGTCGGCCCGCGCGCCGGTGGCGAGGCCAAGCGCGTCCAGGATGATCGACTTGCCGGCCCCGGTCTCGCCGGTGAGCGCGGTCAGGCCCGGGCCGATGGACAGGTCCAGGGCCTCGATCAGCACGACGTCGCGGATCCAAAGACCGATCAGCATGCGCGCAAGATGGTGCGGAATCGGCCGCGCCGGAAGCCCGGGCGTGCGGTGGCGTTCACTTTCGGTTCCGGGGCGTCAGTCACGCCCCTTTCTAGATCGCCGGCAGGTCCTGCGCCACTTCCAGCTCGAGCCGGTCGAGACCTTCGCTCGTGCCCTCGATGCGCTGGGCGAGATCGTCGTGGCCGTCGAGATAGGCGAGCTGCTCGGTGAGCTTCATGTGGGTCCCTGCGCCATCGGCCTCGAACTCCACCGTCACCAGCGAGGCCGAGAGCGGGCGGCCGCCGGCCTCCATCGAATAGGCGAAGATGATCCGGGCCTGCGGCGCGATCTCCAGGAACACCTTGTCGATGAACTGGGGCCGGCCGTCGGGGAGGATGGCGCGGTGGATCTCGTGGCCGCCGACCCGGAAGTCGATCGTATATTCCTGGGTCCCGACCTCGGCGTGGCAGTCGTTCCAGCGGCGCTTGGCCTCCGGATCGGCCCAGGCGCGCCAGACGCGCTCGGGCGAAGCCTTGAACCGACGTTCGAGCATGAAGCTGGTGTGGGCGGCGCTCATGCCTGCTCCCGGTCGAGATAGCGTTCGAGGGCGTCGAACTGGGCGTTCCACTGGGCCTTGCGCTGGGCGACCCAGGCTTCGAGCCCGCCGAGCGCGTTGGGCGCGATGCGATAGGTGCGCACCCGGCCGGCCTTTTCCGACTGGACGACCCCGCCGGCCTCCAGCACCGCCAGGTGCTTGAGCGCCGACGGCAGGGCGATGCCGAGCGGCTTGGCGAGCTCCGAGACCGAGGCGGGCCCGGCGCTGAGCTGGTCGATCATGCCGCGCCGGCCGGCGTCGGCCAGGGCGACGAACAGCCGGTCCAGGCGCTCGGCGGGCGCGGCCTCAGCCAGCATTCTCGGCCTCGCCGAGGAATCGCGCCGGCAGGCGGTCGCGCAGGGGATAGTACTGGAAGAAGGGCCCCGCCTCGGCGATGGCGCGCCGTACCGACGGCCGGTCCATCAGCCGCTCGAAATAGGCCGAGAGCTTGGCGTGCCGCGGCGAGAACGGCTGGACGATGGCGGCGTAGAACAGCGAGGGGGCGGCGGCGCAATCGGCCATGGTGAACCCCTCCCCGACCGCCCAGGGCCGCGGGTCCAGCCGATCCTCGATCATGTCGTAGGCCCTGGTGAGCTCGGCGAGCGAGGCGTCGAGGGTCCGCTGGTCGCGCTCGGCCTCGGGGCGGAGCTGCTGGGCGATGAAGCGGCCCATCGGATCCATGACGTAGTTGTCGAACACGCGGTCCCAGAGCCGGACCTGCATGCGCGCCTGCGGATCGTCGGGCAGCAGGGCGACGCGGCCGCGGTGATGGCTGTCCAGGTGCTCGATCTGGATCGAGGTCTCCGGGATGACCTGGCCGCCGTCCTCCATCAGCGGGATCTTGGCGGTGGGCCAGAGCTTCGCATAGGCGGTCCGCGCGTCCTGATCGCCGAGATTGACCATGCGCAGGTCGAACGGCGCGCCGTTCTCATAGAGCGCGATCAGCACCTTCCAGCAGTAGGAGGAGAGCGGATGGGAATGCAGGACGATGGTCATGGGCGCCTCAACTGTTTCCGTCGAAGCTAAGTATCGATCCATCGCCGCGCGGGCAAGGAAAACTTTCCTCGAGAGCTAAGTTTGTGCGCCTCGGCCTTAGTGGCCGATGAACGGCACGTGGGAGAGGAGGCCCTTCTTCTTGGGCTTGGCCGCCGGCTTGTCGGCGGCGGGCGACAGGGCTTCGGCAGGCGTGTCCGGCGAGGCCGGCGGCTTGGCGGTCGTGGCCTTGTTCTTGACGAAGGGCAGATGGGTCAGCACGCCGCGATGGCCATCGCCCTGGGTGGGTTCGGTGGCCGGGCGCAGGCCCTTGTCGGTCAGGAGCCGATAGGCGTCGCGGTACCAGATGTCGCCCGGATAGTTGAAGCCCAGCACGGCGCCGTTCTTCTTGGCCTCGTCCAGCAGGCCGAGCGTCAGATAGGCCTCGACCAGGCGATAGAGCGCTTCCGGGGTGTGGGTGGTGGTCTGGTAGCGGTCGATCACGGTGCGGAACCGGCCCACGGCGGCGAGGGTGTCGCCGTTGCGCAGGTAGTAGCGGCCGATGGTCATTTCCTTGCCGGCGAGCTGGTCGTTGACCATGTCGATCTTCAGGCGGGCGTCGGAGGCGTATTCGGTGCGCGGATAGCGCAGGACCACGTCGCGCAGATTGTCCAGCGCCTGGCCGGTGGCGGCCTGGTCGCGGCCCACGTCGACGATCTGCTCGAAATAGCAGACGGCCTTCAGGTAGTGGGCGTAGGCGGCGGCCGGGTTGCCCGGATAGAGCGAGATGAACCGGTCGGCGTCGCCGATGGCCTCGGCGTAGTTGTCGGCCTGGTAGTGGGCGTAGGCCGTCATCAGGATCGCGCGACGCGACCACTCCGAATAGGGGTGCTGGCGCTCCACCTCGGCGAAATAGTCCACCGCCTGATTCCACAGGCCCTTGTCGAGCCGATCGGCGCCGGTCGCGTAGAGCAGCTCCACCGGGCGCTCCTCATAGGCCAGTTTCGGCTTCTTAGCCTTGCGGCCCGCGCAGCCGGCGAGGGCGAGGGCCACGATCACGACGATGGTCGCCGGTTTGACCCAGGAATTGCGAAGCAAGGACACCATCACCTCAAGAGTCGAGCGCGCCCCCGCGCCGGAAGAGGGTTGGTTCTACACCAGGGGGCGAGCCGCGCAAACGGCATGGAGGGCTCGTGTGACACTGGCCCTCCCCGACACCGCTCATCCCGGCGAAGGCCGGGACCCGGATGAACTGGCGCGGACGAGAATCCAGTATTCGCGCCGGAGATTAGACCCCCTGCGTCGATGCTCGATGATCTGGATCCCGGCCTTCGCCGGGACGAGCGGAACGCGGCTCAGACCGCTTCGGCCAGCTCTTCCACCAGGGTGCGGACGCGCCAGGCGTGCGGGGCGGCCAGCAGGGCGCGGACCAGGGCGTTGTTGACCCCGTGGCCGGCCAGAATCCCCTCGAAGCGGCCGAGGATCGGCATGCCGAGGACATAAAGGTCGCCGATGGCGTCCAGCGCCTTGTGACGCACGAATTCGTCCGGGCGGCGCAGGCCCTCCGGATTGAGGATGCGGTCGCCCTCGATGACGACGGCGTTCTCCATCGAGCCGCCGCGGGCCAGGCCCATGGCGCGCAGGGCCTCGACCTCGTGCAGGAAGCCGAAGGTGCGGCAGTCGGCCAGCTCCTTGCGGAAGGCCTCGTCGTTCATGACCAGGTCGACGCGCTGCCGACCGATGGCCTTGGAGGCGAAGGCGATCTCGAAGGCGACTTCGAAGTGGTCGCTGGGCGTAAGGCTGGCGCTCTTGTCGCCGTCCACCACCTCGATGGCGTCGAGGATCTCGATATAGCGGCGCGGCGCATCCTGGCCCCGGCGGCCGGCGCGGTCGAGGATCTGGACGAACGGCAGGGACGAGCCGTCCATGATCGGCATCTCGGGCCCGTCGAGTTCGACCACCGCATTGTCGATCCCGCTCATGACCAGGGCGGCCATCAGGTGCTCGATGGTCGAGACGGTGACGCCGGCGGCGTTGGTGATCACGGTGCCGAGCTGGGTCTTGCAGACCGCCTCCCCGCTCACCGGCACGCGATTGTCGCGGTCGCTCACATCCACGCGCACGAAGACGATCCCGCTGTCGGCCGCCGCCGGACGGACGGAGACGCGCGTATAGGCGCCCGTATGCACGCCGACGCCGGCGAAGATCGCCGGGCCCTTCAGGGTGTGTTGAAACGCGGATGCGGCCAAGGGTGGACCTTTCACTCAAGA
>CAMFHW010000383.1 GCA_945952175.1 uncultured Phenylobacterium sp.
GTCGACGACTGCCTGCATCGCTGGGGCTACACGCTCGCCAAGTCGTCCGACGCGGCCGATCAGGTGGCCGCCGCGACGGTCGCGGCCTGCACCGGCGCCATCTCGCACTGGAACCAGCAGAACATCGGCGCGCCCGCTGGCCCCGACGGGTCCGCGGCCCCGGCCGAGCCGCTCAGCCTGATCACCGGACAGCCGACCAACGCCTTCGCCGCGCACCACGAATTCGCCCAGGCGCGCGCCCTGTTCTACGTGGTCCAGGCTCGGGCCGGCCATTGCGCCGCCCCGCCCGCGCCGAAGGGCGGCATGGCCCCGGCCTAGGCGCCGATCAGCGCCCGACGAACACCGGCTCGCGCTTCTCCAGGAAGCTGCGCACGCCCTCGCGATGGTCTTCCGTCTGGAACAGGCGGTAGATCACCTCGATGGCCCAGCCGCCCACCTCGCGCGGATCGCCGTAGGAGGTCTTGCGCAGGCCCTCCTTCATATAGCGAAGGGCCAGCGGCGAATTGGCCGCGATCCGCCGCGCGAGCGCGTAGGCGGCGTCCATCAGTTCGGCATGCGGGACCACCCGGCTGACCAGCCCGATCCGCCCGGCCTCGGCCGCGTCGATCGGATCGCCCGTATAGAGCAGTTCCGCCGCCTTGGCCGGGCCGACGATGGCCGGCAGGCGCAGGAGGCCGCCCACGTCGCAGATCAGGCCGCGCTTGATGAACAGCTCCGCGAACCGGGCCTGCTCCGAGGCGATGCGGATGTCGGCATAGAGGGCGAGCTCCATGCCCCAGCCCACCGCCGCCCCGTTGACCGCCGCGATCACCGGCTTCTCGCAGTCCAGCGCCGCCATGGCCGCCGGCGTCGCCTCGTGGCGCACGCGCACCGGCCGGGGCGCGCCGCCGCCCTCCCCGGTCATCATCTCCTTGACGTCCTCGCCCGAGCAGAAGGCCGGGTCGGCGCCCGTCACCACCACGCAACGCACCTCCGGGTCGGCGCTCGCCGCGCGGAACGCCGCCTCGATCTCGGCATAGGCCGTCGGGTTCAGCGCATTGCGCCGTTCCGGCCGGTTGAGCGTGATGGTGCAGATGTGGTCCCGCACCGCGTACAGGGTGCAGGTGAAATCGGCGGGCTCGATGCGGGCCATGGGGTCGCTCCGGAGGCTGTCCTGGCCCATGCTGCGCCCGATCCGCGCCGTTAGAAATCCTCACCCTGGGGAAGCTGGAACCCATGCCGCGCGAGACGGTTCAGCTTGCAAAGGAGCGCCCATGTCCGATCCCAAGACCGATAAGCCGCACACCGTCCCCGCCGGCGTCATGGACGCCCTGCTCGGCAATCGCGGCCCCAATGGCGAACTGATGCACAACGGCAAGCCGGCCCTGGTCGTCGACCTGCCGGACGACGAGGAAGACGAGGACGACTAGGCGGTCTCGGCCACGACCGCTGGGGCTGGAACCTCAGCGGACGCCTTGTCCGCGCGGCCCCACGGCACGATCGCCCAGGCGCGCTCGTGCACATAGTAGAGGATGATCTTGGTCACGCTCTCCACGGAGGCGATGGAGGCGGCGAAGACCAGCTTGCCGGTCACCAGATAGCTGATCACGAAGGTGTCGATGCTGCCCAGGATGCGCCAGCTGACGGCCTTCACGATGGAACGCGAATGGGCTTCCGGGGCGCGGATCAGCATGGAGGTCTCCTTCGGCCTGCGGCAGCCTCGAAGATCGCGGTTCTTTCCTGAAAGCGCCAGGGGTGCGGCGGCGGAGTAATTCGAACCCCGCTTGTAGGATTTCTACCTTCCCCGCGCCGCGTCGAAGGCCTTCACCGCCGCCGCCTTAGCGATGCAGCGCCAGCCCGTCTCCAGCAGGTGGGCCAGGCGGTCCTCGTCCACGCCGTCCAGGCGGAACACCACAGCCGGATAGCCCTGGTAGTGCGGGTCGTCGACATGGGCCGCGTTCAGCAGGGCGATCAGGATCTCCTTCGCCTCGCGCGGGCAGCGCACGGCCAGCACGTCGAGCCTTGGCCTGCGCGGCCCCTTCGGCTCGGTCCGCTCCAGCCAGCTCCAGGCGAAGCCCTTGCCGCCGACCTCGAAGGCCAGCCGCTGCGGGCTCGAGGCGTCCTCGGCTCCCGGCAGGCTCATGGCGATGCGGCGCACGTCGTTCGGGTCGGCCATGGCGGCAACCTAGGGCGGCGCCACGCCGCCGGCCAGTCTTCGCCGAGATATTCGCCACCCCGCGAGACGATCACCGGCGGTTTCTGCTTGGTGGGGCTGAACCTTTATTGATCCGAACCTTGCCGACATCGGCCTTGTCATCGCCATGGTCGCGAGGCAGCCTCGCAATTGGCGAACCGCCACGGGAGCGTCATGTCCAGTTCATTCGCCGACCGCCTCGACGAGGCCCTGGTCAAGCTGAAGACCGCGGGGTTCGAGATCGACCGGATCCTGGCCGACGCGGCCGCGGTCGAGCGGCTGTTCCGCGAGCGCGGCGACGCGGCGATCTTCATGGACTGCGACAAGGAACGCGACGTCGCCTGGTATCTCGGGGAATTCGAGCTCGAGGCGCGGCCGGATCCCGGCTGCTGCATCCGCTATCGCGACGGGGGCCGCACCCTCTACGCCGTCGTCGAGGGCGACGCGCCGGAGGACCTCGATCCGCCGGACGCCGAGGAAACGCGCGAGGCCGCCTAGCGCGCGGCGGTCTTGGTGGCCACCGGCTGGGCGTCGGCCGCGAGCGCCGACTGCACGGCGTCATGATAGTCGAACACGCTCATGCCCTTGCCCGTCGCGGGGCCTGGCGCGCGCTTGCCGCAGACCTGCTCCATCAGCACGAAGTCGTCGGTGTCGGGCTCCAGGGCCTGCCAGCCGGTGGGCGTCTCGATGGCGCGGATGGTGCGGCCGGCCGGATCGACGAAGCGGCGCGCCAGGTCGTGCGACTGGCCCGAGGCGCAGGCGAACTCGCGCCGATAGGCCACCATGCTGGCCCCGTCCATCGGGTAGCGGACGATCAGATAGACCCAGGCCCGCGTATAGGGCCCGTCCTTCTCCAGCGAGGAGGTGTCGTAGACCAGGGCGCTGCGGCCCTTGTGCAGGCTGGCCGGAGCGAAGGGGGCTGCATAGGCAGCCCCCGCCGCGAACACGCCGGCGATCGCCAGCGCCATGGCCAGCACGCAGGCGCCGATCATGGTCGCCCGACGGTAACGCGCATATTCCAGGTCCATAGCCCCAACTCCCTGATGGGGCCCCTCCCGCGCCTATTCTGGCACAGTCGGGGCCGGATGGGAGGGCGGGCTACAAATCCCGTACCAGGCGAATATCACCCGTCGTAGGCGGCCTTCAGCGCGGCGATGTCCAGCTTCTTCATCTTCAGCATGGCCTGGGTCGCCCGCCCTGCGCCCGCCTTGTCCGGCCCGCCGAGCAGCTGCGGCATCACCGAAGGCACCACCTGCCAGGAGAAGCCGAACCGGTCTTTCAGCCAGCCGCACTCCGACGGCGCGCCGCCGTCCGCGATCAGCCTGTCCCAGTAATAGTCGACCTCGGCCTGGTCGGCGCAGTCGATCTGGAACGAGGTCGCCTCGGTGAACTTGAAGACCGGGCCGCCGTTCAGCCCCATGAAGGGCCGACCATCCAGCTCGAAATTCACGGTCAGCAGCTTGCCGGTGTTCTCCCCGCTCCCCTCGGGCCAGCGCGCGGTCGCGGTGATCTTCGAATTCGGGAAGACCGAGCAATAGAACTCGGCGGCGGCTTCAGCCTCGGTGTCGAACCAGAGGCAGGCGGTCAGTTTGGGCATCGGGTCTCTCCTTGGGCCATCCGTGTGATCCAAGGACGGAGGTCCGCCATCCGTTCCGACAGCGCCGCCGCGAAAAACCGCCCTAGCCCGCCCGCCTGGCCAGGGAACGCCGCATCAGCTCCTGGCAGCCGCAGCCGGCCGCCCCGCCCAGCGCCACCGCCGGCCAGGCGCCGATCAGCCCGCCGGCCCAGCCGAACCGCGTGATCGCCAGGCCGAGCACCAGCCCCGCCAAGGCGACGGCCAGCATGATGGTCAGCGCCGCCTCGATCCGCCGGGCGCCAAGGCTCAAGCCCTCGGCCTGGGCTCCGTTCGAATTGTGCATCGGAAAAATCCCCTTGAACTCTTACTGCACCCAAAGCCAGGCCGCGTTGTCTGGGGGCGGACGCGAACCCGATGCGCGCCGGGACATGGCCTGTCGGCGACGCATGGCAGAAACTTTCGGCCCTTCGTCGGGTTCCCGACCCGCGGAAAGAAATCGGAAACCACGCCCGGCGGCGCTAAGCTCGCCCGCGGAGACTGCCCATGAACATCCGCGACCTCGCCGACCTCGCCATAGACGACGACCTGCGCGCGCCCTGCCTGTGGATCCCGTCCGAGCACTGGGACGACTTCCTGGCCGCCACCGACCGGCGCCCCAACGCGATCGGCGTGGTCATCTATCGCGGCAAGACGGTGCGCGACGGCGGCCCGGGCACCGATGTCGTCGTCGGCTCCGACCAGGGCGCCGGCTGGCGGCGCTAGGCCCGCCGGGACGTAATCGCGCCCCGCCATTATGCCATTATTATTAGGGACTATTT
>CAMFHW010000384.1 GCA_945952175.1 uncultured Phenylobacterium sp.
GCTGGCAGCGCGACAGGACCGTGACCGGCACCTTGCGGATCTCGGTGGTGGCGAAGATGAACTTGGCGTGGGGCGGCGGCTCTTCGAGGGTCTTCAGGAGCGCGTTGAACGCCCCCGTCGAGAGCATGTGCACCTCGTCGATGATGTAGACCTTGTAGCGCGCCTCGACGGGCGCATAGCGCACCCCGTCCAGCAGCTCGCGCATGTCGGCCACGCCGGTGCGGCTGGCGGCGTCCAGCTCCAGCACGTCCATGTGCCGGCCCTCGATGATGGCGCGGCAGTGGCGGCCCTCGACCGACAGGTCGAGGCTGGGTTCGTGGACCGTGTCGGTCTCGTAGTTCAGCGCCCGGGCGAGCAGGCGCGCCGTCGTGGTCTTGCCGACGCCGCGAACCCCGGTGAGCATGAAGGCATGAGCGATCCGTCCCGACCCGAAGGCGTTGCGCAGGGTGCGCACCATGGCCTCCTGGCCATAGAGGTCGTCGAACGTACGCGGCCGGTACTTGCGGGCGATGACGGTGTAGGCGGCCGACTCCTCGGCCGGCGGGGACGCGGCGGGCGGCGGCGCGCCGAACATGTCCGCCGTGTTGGGGTCACGCTCGGTGGGCTCGGTCTCGGGCGAGAGGTCTTCGTCGGCCATATGCCCTGCAGCGGAAGCGTGGGGTGGAGACCGAACGACGACCCGGAGCGAAACTCGTTACGGCTGCTTCCTTCCGGACCTGACCGGGTTGGCGAGGCGTCCGCCCGTCGCCGATCTCCACCCCCTATATCGCGATCTCGCTCGCCTCACGCAAGCGTGTCCGTCGTCACGAACCTGAGCTAGAACGTCGCCCATGCCCTTGACCGCCTTTTCGAACACCTTCGCCGGCAACCCCCTCGACCGCGCCAGCGAGCGCCGCAAGGACGACGCCTGGATCGCCGAACAGCTCGCCTCGCCGGAGGCCCTCGCCTGCGTGCTGTGGAACGGCAAGCCCTTGATCGAGAAGAGTTCCGAGGGCGGCGTGCAGATCGCCTACCTGCCGGCGAAGATGGCCGACGAGCTGGCCGGCGGCCGGGAACGGATCCTGTTCATGGGGCTCTGGAAGGCCACGCCGGTCTTCGCCATCGACATGGAAGGCGCCGCCGATCCCTGCGACGGACCACTCCAGGGCCTCGGCCGATTCGAGGAGATGCGGGGCATGGCCATGCGCCTCCCCTCCACCGAAACCGCGATCCTGGGCACCGCCAAGGGCATGTTCGAGTGGCGGCGCAAGCATCAGCACTGCTCGGTCTGCGGCCAGCGCTCGGAGGTCGCCGAGGGCGGCTGGAAGCGCCAGTGCCCCGCCTGCAAGGCCGAGCACTTCCCGCGCACCGACCCGGTGGTGATCATGCTGGCCGTCCACAAGGATCGCTGCATGCTGGGCCGCCAGGAGATGTGGCCCAAAGGCATGTTCTCGGCCCTGGCCGGGTTCCTGGAGCCCGGCGAGACCATCGAGGAGGCCTGCGCCCGCGAGCTCTCCGAAGAGGCTGGCCTCAAGACGTCCTCCGTCGCCTACCACTCCACCCAGCCCTGGCCGTTCCCCAACTCGCTGATGATCGGCCTGATCGCGCAGGTGGAGGACGACGACGCGGCGCCGGACCAGACCGAGCTGTCGGAAGTGAAGTGGTTCACCAAGCCCGAGGCCCGCGACCTCCTGGCCGGCAAGGTGGAAGGCCTCGGCGCCCCGGGCGGCATGGCCATCGCCCACCAGCTCATCAAGGCCTGGGCGGAGAGCTGATCTTTATCCGCTCATCCCGGCGAATGCCGGGACCCAGATCATATGGCTGGGCGGTCGGTGATCTTGTCCCCCTTTTGAGCGCCGAGATCGCAGAGAAGACGCAGAGATCGCGGAGGCCACGGCCTCTCTGCGTCCTCCGCGGGCCTCAGCGATCTCTGCGTTCAAAGGCCACCCGCTCAGAGCTTCAGGATCTGGATCCCGGCATTCGCCGGGACGAGCGGACTAAGGGATCGACGCCTACTTCCGGATCTGCAGGATGATCTCGACGTCTTCGCCGCGACGGCGGTTGCGGTGCTCCATGCGCGCGTAGCCGAGCGCGATGGAGAGCTCCTGCACGAACTCGGCGACCGGGCCGCCACGCAGGCCGCGCACCCGGATCATGTAAGGCGGCGCCAAGCTGCTCATGCCGTTCGCCCAGATCATCGAATCGACGAAGGCCTCGACGCTGTTCCCATGCCCCGGGAGCGCCCGGATCTGGGTCTGCAGCTCGGCGCAGAAGGCCGGCAGGGTCGGGAAGGCGGCGCCGTCGATCTCGATCGTGCGCATCAGCCCCGGTCCCGGAACGGGTCGGCCGGATAGACGCCCAGGATCTCGAACCGCTCGGAGAAGAACTGCAGCTCCTCGAAGGCCAGGGCCACGCCGCGATCCTCGGGCCGGCCGTCGACCTCGGCGTAGAAGAAGGTCGCCGTGAAGGCGCCGTTCTCCATGTAGCTCTCGAGCTTGGTCATGTTGACGCCGTTGGTGGCGAACCCGCCCATGGCCTTGTAGAGCGCCGCCGGCATGTTCCGCACGCGGAAGACGAAGCTGGTCACGCAGCGATGGGTGAAGGACGGCGGCGGCGGGTTGCGGTCGGCCGTCATCACCAGGAAGCGCGTGGTGTTGTGGTGCTCGTCCTCGATATCGCGCGCCAGGATCTCCAGGCCATAGAGCTCCGCGGCAAGCGCCGGCGAGATGGCGGCGCGCGTCGGATCGGGATTGAGCGACAGGAGCTTGGCTGCAAGCGCGGTGTCGCCCACCGGCTCGGTCTTCAGCTTCAGCCGCTTCACCGTCTTGCGGCATTGGGCAAGCGCGATCGGCATGGAGGCGACCGTCTTCAGGTCCTCCAGCTTCACGCCCGGATTGGCCATCAGCTGGAAGTGGATCGGCTTGAACCGCTCGCCGATGATCTTCAGCCCGGAGGCCGGCAGCAGGTGGTGGACGTCGGCCACGCGCCCGGCGATCGAGTTCTCCACCGGGATCATGCCGAGCTGGCAGGCGCCGTTGCGCACCGCCTCGAACGCCTCCTCGAAGGTGGCGTGCGGCACGGGCTCCATTTCGGGAAAGGCCGCGACGCAGGCCTCGTGGCTGTTGGCCCCGAGTTCGCCCTGGAAGGCGATCTTGCCCTTGCTCATGCTTTTCCCTCGATAGATCGGGCGTGGGCCCGGGCGCGTTCCAGATCGGACGGATTGTCGACGCTGATCGGCGCCTCATCGAGCACGGCGGCCCAGATGGTCATGCCGAGCTCCAGCACTCGCAGCTGCTCCAGCCGCTCCAGCTTCTCCAGCGGCGAGGGCGGGGCGGCGTTGAACGCCGTCAGCGCCGCGCGCCGGTAGCCGTAGATGCCGTGGTGCAGCCAGACCGGCGCATCGCCGTAGAGCACCGAGCGGGTGAAATAGAGCGCCCGGCCCGAACGGCCATCCGCCGCCATGGCCGCGACGACCTTGGGGATGTCGGGATTGGACCGCTCGGCGACCTCGGCCTCGCGCACCATCACCGTGGAGACGTCGCAGGACGGCTGCTCCGCCAGCAGATTGGCGCAGGCGGCGACGGCCGCGGGCTGGATGAAGGGGATGTCGCCCTGCAGGTTCACCACCACGTCGTGGGCGCCCGCGGGATCGAGTTCGGCCAGGGCGGCGACGATGCGGTCGGAGCCGGACGGCAGGTCGGGGTCGGTCAGGACGGCGCGGCCACCGGCGCGGGTCACCGCCTCGACGATCTCCGAATCGCCGGCGGCGACGGCGACCGGGCCGATGCCGGCGGCCTCGGCTTGGCGCAGAACCCGGACGATCATCGGCAGACCGCCGATATCCGCGAGGGGCTTGCCGGGGAGCCGCGTGGCGGCCATGCGGGCGGGTATGAGGACGATCGGGTTCATGAGCCGGATGAGCGACCAACTGGCCGGTTGCGCGGGCGGCGGTAGCGTGTAAGAGACGCGGGCGCAATAAGGGGCGGGGATTCCCGCGCTATCGCCGGCCTTCGGGCTGGCCGATTAGAGGGCCGAATTCGGGACGATGAGCGATCTGACGTTCAACAAAGTCGCGGGCGCCGTTCTGGCGACCACGCTGGCCATTGTGGGCCTTCGCGAACTGTCTTCGGGCTATTTCTCCAAGGAACCGCCGAAGAAGCCCGGCTACGCCATCGAGGTCGCCGAAGAGGGCGGCGAGGGCGGCGCGGCCGCCGCGGACGTTCCGCCGGACTGGGGCACGGTGCTGCCGACCGCCGACGTGAAGGCTGGTGAAGCCGTCTTCGCCAAGTGCAAGTCCTGCCACAACGCCGACAATGGCGGCGCCAACGGCACGGGCCCGAACCTGTGGGGCGTGGAGGGCCGCAAGCCCGGCAGCCATGGCGGCTTCGCCTATTCGCAGGGCATGACCGACTTCGGCGCCAAGCAGCCGCAGTGGGACTACGACCACCTCTACGAGTTCATCAAGGCGCCGCAGAAGTACATCAACGGCACCAAGATGACCTTCGCCGGCCTGAAGAAGCCGGAAGACCGCATCAACCTGATCGCCTATCTGCACGCCCAGGGCGGCAC
>CAMFHW010000385.1 GCA_945952175.1 uncultured Phenylobacterium sp.
CCTGATCTCGCGAGGGATTTCGCGGAGCGCCGCAGGGCGACCAGGGCCTCGTCGAGACAGGCGCGGTCGCCGGCGATGGCGACCTGCCCGCCATGCTGGCCCACGGGATCGCCGCGCCAGTCGGTGACGATGCCGCCGGCGCCTTCGAGCAGAGGGATGGCGCTTTCGATGTCCCAGGACTTGAGGCCGGCCTCGATGACCATGTCCATCATGCCCGCGGCGACCATGGCGTAGGCGTAGGCGTCGCAGCCCAGGCGGGCCAGGCGCGCGGCGGCGCGGACCTGGGTCCAGGCGCCCATCTCTGCGCCGTCGAAGCAGCCTTCGGGATCGGTGGTCGCGATGATCGCGTCAGTCAGGCGCGGGCAGGGCCGCACCTTCAGCGGCCGGCTCCCCTCGCGGGAGATCAGCCGCGATCCCCCGGCATGGCCGATGAACAGCTCGCCAAGGAACGGCTGGCCGATCGAGCCCAGGACCGGGCGGCCCTCATGGCGCAGGCCGATGAGCGTGGTCCACAGCGGCAGGCCCGCGATGAAGGCGCGGGTGCCATCGACGGGGTCGAGCACCCATACGAACTCGGCGTCAGGGCGATCCTCGCCATATTCCTCGCCGATCACGCCGTGCTCCGGGAAGCGCTCGGTGATCAGCTTGCGGATCGCGGCCTCCGCGCCCTTGTCGGCGGCGGTGACCGGATCGAACCAGCCGGGCCGTCCCTTGTCCTCCAGGCCGTGATCGGCCCGGAAGAGGGGCGCGATCGCGGCGGCGGAGGCGTGGTTCAGCTCGACGAGGAAATCGTCCAGGGCGGCGAGGCGGTCGGGAGCGAGCATGCGCCCGCTTTACCCCTCCGCCACCGCGCGCGAAATCCCCCACGACGAGCGCGGGGGATCAGGCGTGGACGATCAGAGGGCCTCGTGTTCGCCGTTCAGCGACTTGGCGAGGTCCAGCAGGCGGCGGCGCGGGCGCTCGCCGAGCTGATAGTAGGCGCGGATCAGATCCAGCGTCTCCTTGCGGGCGAACATCTCGCCGCTGCCCTCGGTCTCGCTGGCCGGCTCCTGCGGGGCCACTTCCGACAGGCCGTCGTAGAAATAGCCGACCGGAACTTCCAGGGCTTCCGACAGCTGCCAGAGGCGCGCCGCGGAGATGCGGTTCGCGCCGCACTCGTACTTCTGGATCTGCTGGAACCGCACGCCGCAGGCGCCCGCCAGCTGCTGCTGGGTCAGGCCCAGCAGACGGCGACGCCGGCGCAGACGCTTGCCCAGATGAATGTCGATCTTGTTACCCACCGAGTCCATGTCGGCCTCTCTGTCGATTTCCGCCAACCGTCCCATTGCGGGACGGGTCGACTGGATTTCGGCAAGTCGCGCGCCAAGCGAGCCTGGTTCGCGTTGCGCGACATAAGGCCGGGCGGGTAGGACAGGCGTATGACGAACGCGGCGCCTTCCCTGGGGCAGGACATCCTCTGGCGGCTGGAAGCCTTCGCCTACAACGCCATCACCGGACTGGCGCGGCTGTTCCCGATCGACCTGGTCTCCGACTTCGGCGCCTGGCTCTTCAAGGTGCTGGGCCCGCTGACCGGCACGGACCATATCGTCGAGACCAATCTGCGGATCGCCTTCCCCCAGGCCGACGACGCCGAGATCGCCCGCCTCAAGGCCGCGAGCTGGGAGGAGGCGGGCCGCGTCGCCCTGGAGTTCCCGATCCTCGACCGGATCGTCAACGACTCGAGCCGCGTGCAGCTGGTCGGCGGCGATCGCCTGGCGGAGATCGCCCGCAACGGCGAGTCCGTGGTGTTCATCTCCGGGCACTTCTCGTCGATGGAGGTCATGCCGGCCGAGATCATCCGGGCCGGAATCACCTGCCAGATCACCTATCGGGCGATGAACAACCCCTATGTGGACGAGGCCTTCCGCAAGAGCCGCTTCCGCTATGGCGTGCGGCTGTTCGCGCCGAAGGGCGGCGAGAGCGCGCGCGAGCTGATCCGCGCCCTGGCGCGCGGCGAGTCCGCGGCCCTGATGAACGACCAGAAGTTCAACGGCGGCGTGGCGGCCCCGCTGTTCGGCGTCACCTGCTACACGGCGCCCGGGCCGTCGAGCTTCGCCCTGCGTTTCGGCATCCCGCTGCAACCCATGTCGGTGCAGCGCACGAAGAAGGCCCGTTTCAAGGTGATCGTCCACGAGCCGATCTGGCTGGCCAGCACCGGCGACCGCCACCACGACCTGGAGGCGGGGGTGCGCAAGGTCAACGCCTTCATCGAGGACTGCGTCCGCGCCCGGCCCACCGAATGGTTCTGGGTCCACAAGCGCTGGCCGAACGAGGTCTACAAGAAGAAGCGGGCGGCGTGACGCTCTCCAACCCGTCATCCTAGGCCTTGTGCCTAGGATCCACCTGTCCGCGTGACGGACGGCGCCCGCTCGCGCGCGGCGCAACCTCTTTCCACTCGACGCCCGCTTCGGCAGGGATCCTAGGCACAAGGCCTAGGATGACGTGGCAGCAGTGTTGGCGTCAGGGATTGAGCTCTTTCCAGCGCTTCAGCGATTCCGCCGGGCCGGCATAGGCCTCCTGAAGCGGGGCGCTCCAGTAGCGCAGCGCCTCCAGCGGGATCTTCACGCCCGACACCGCGCAGACCACATAGCGGCCCGGCTTCAGCACGACGAATTCGCCGTCGCCATAGTGGACGGAAGCGAGGTCGGAGGCGGCGTTGGCGAAGTCGCGGTCGTGGGCGTTCATGGCGTCACTCTAGCGCAGCGGGCGCCGCTAGAACAAATCGCCCTGCTCGGAAGGTCCCGGCGAGGTCGCGCGACGCGCCCTCGGCATATGGGGCGTCCGTGGCGGCGGCGCAGGGGCGGGCGCGTCGGGCCCGCCGCCCTGGCCGTCGATCACCGCCTCGCGGCTGGTGTCGGCGAACACCAGCCGCACCGTCTCGCCGGAGGCCAGGCTGGCGCCCTCGCGAACCAGGTGGCCGTCGGTCCGGTGCACCCGGGCGAAGCCGCGTTTCAGGGGCGCGCTGGGATCGACTGAGGCGTAGAGCTTGGCGAGGCTTGTGAGGCGCTCCTCCGTGCGCTCCAGCTTGCGCCCCATGGCGGGGGCCAGTCGGACGGCCAGACGCTCCAGGCGCTCGGCCTGCACGGCTTGGGGTCGCTGCAGCAGGGCCGGCGTCAGGCGGGCGGCGGCACGGACCAACTCGGTGCGGTGGGCGGCGACATTGCGCTCCAGCGCGGCGCCCAGACGGCTCTTGGCATGGTTGAACCTCTGCTCCGCCAGCTCGACCAAGTCCGGCACACGCGCCAGGCCCCGCCCCAGGGCCTCGACACGGCCGCGACGGTCGTCGACCAGTCGCCCGCCCGCGCGGTGCAGACGGCCATCGAGGTCGGAGGTCAGGGCCCGCAGTTCGGCCAGGACCGGCGTGGCGATCTCGGCGGCGGCTGTGGGCGTCGGCGCGCGGCGGTCGGAGACGAAGTCGATCAGGGTGGTGTCGGTCTCGTGGCCAACGGCCGAGATCAACGGGATCTCCGAGGCCGCGACTGCGCGGGCCAGTTGCTCGTCGTTGAAGGGCCACAGGTCCTCGACCGAACCGCCACCGCGGGCGACGATCAGGATGTCCGGGCGCGGGACGGGACCGTCGTCGCCCAGCCGGTTGAAGCCCTCGATGGCGGCGCGTACCTGGGCGGCGGCGGCGTCGCCCTGGACCACCACCGGCCAGACGATCACCCGGCAGGGCCAGCGGTCGCGGATGCGGTGCAGGATGTCGCGGATCACCGCCCCGGTGGGGCTGGTGATCACGCCGACCACGCTCGGCATTGAGGGGAGGGGCTTCTTGCGCGAGGTCTCGAACAGGCCCTCTGCCTGCAGGCGCGCCTTCAGCCGCTCGAGCTGGGCCAGCAGGGCGCCGATGCCGGCGGCCTCCATGGTCTCGATGACGATCTGGTAGCGCGAGCCGGCGGGGTAGGTGGTGATCTTTCCGGTGACTACCACTTCCAGCCCCTGCTCGGGGCGGATGGAAAGGTTGCGGACCGAGCCCTTCCAGACCACGCCGTCGATGGCGGCCCGCTCGTCCTTGATCGTCAGATAGACATGGCCGTTGGAGTGGTGGGTGACCTTGGACAGTTCGCCGCGCAGGCGCACGAAGCCATAGGCGTCCTCCAGCGTCCGCTTGAGGGCGAAGGCCAGTTCGGAGACCGAATAGGGCCGCGCGTTGCCGTCGGCCTCGGCGGACTCAGGGGCGAGATCGCTCATGGCGGAAAGGTAGCGAGCGCCGGGGCCCGGCGCCAAAAAGAAAAGGGCGCGCCCGGCGCGGACCTAGGTCCGTCGGGCGCGCCCTCCATCCCCAACGGATGCGGATGCCTAGATGTAGCGGCGCAGGCTGCGGGCCAGCTCGTTGGCGCCGGAGCGCTTCTTGGCCTGGGCGGGCTGGTAGGCGATGCGGGCGTGCTCGACGCAATAGGGCCCTTCGGCCTGGCGCCGGCCGCAGAAGGTGAAGCCGTCGCTGGACGGATCGCCGATCGGCCACTTGCACATGCTGTCTCTTATACACATCTCCGAGCCCACG